>NZ_SMKS01000060.1:0-36984 GCF_004348435.1 Saccharopolyspora terrae
GGGCGGGTGCGCTGCTGGTCCGGGCGCTGCGGCGGCGCCTGCCGAGGTGGCCGGCCGTCCTGGGGAGGCTGGGCGTCCCGAGGAGGTTGGGCGTCCCGGGACGGTGGGTTCTCCCTGGGCGGCTGGGGTGGCCGGCGGCCGGGCTGCTGCGGAGGCGGCTGCCACGCGGGTTGTCCCGGCTGTCGATGGCGAGGCCGACGTCCGGGAATCTCGGGTGGCTCGGTCACCCGGCAATTATGCGGGTCCGTCCTGCGGCTCCCGGGACCCCGTCGGCTCACGTCCGGTTGTCGTAGGCCTCCCGCGCGGCCAGCACGCCGGTCACGTGCGCCTCCGACCACCGGGCGAGTCCGGACACCAGCCGCGCCGCCTGCTCACCCACTTCGGTCAGCGAGTAGTCCACTCGCGGGGGGATCACCGGGTGGGCCTCGCGGTGCACGAAACCGTCGCGTTCGAGGGTCTGCAGCGTCTGGGCCAGCATCTTCTCGCTGACCCCGCCGATGATCCGGCGCAGTTCGCTGAACCGTCGGCCGTCCTCCAACAGGGCGGCGAGGACGAGCACGCCCCAGCGGCTCGTGATGTGCTCGAGAACGCTGCGCGAGGGACAGGTGGCCGCATTCACGTTCGGCTGTTCGGTGAAGGTGACCTCGTTGCTTACCGGCATGCCACTACCTTACCCGAAAGTGGGTACTAACCAGAAGTTAGTTCCGTCGATACAGTGAGTCCGAAGCGCATTCACGCATTGCTGGAGGACATGGACATGAGCATCGTCGTCACCGGAGCCACTGGACAGCTCGGCTCGCTCGTCGTGGAGGGGCTGCTGCGCGCGGTTCCCGCCGACCAGGTCGCCGCGGTGGTCCGCGACGCGGCCAAGGCGGCGCCGCTGGCCGCGCGCGGCGTCGAGCTGCGCATCGCCGACTACGACACGCCCGACACCTTCAGCGAGGCGTTCAACGACGGCGACGTCGTCCTGCTGATCTCCAGCCCCGACGCCGGCAGGCGGCTCCCGCAGCACCGCGCGGTGATCGACGCGGCGAAGGAAGCGGGCGTGGCCAGGATCGTCTACACGGGCGTGCTCGGCGGCCCGAACGCGGACTTCGCGCTCGCCGACGACCACAAGGGCACCGAGCAGGCCATCCTCGACTCGGGCCTGACCTGGACGTTCCTGCGCAACGGCTGGTACAGCGAGAACTACACGGCCCAGATCCCGACCCAGCTGGAGCACGGCGTCGTCGGCAGCGCCGGTGACGGCAAGATCGGCTCGGCGACCCGCGAGGACTACGCGGACGCGGCGGTCGCGGTCCTGACCGAGTCGGGGCACGAGAACCGCAGCTACGAGCTCAGCGGCGACCGCGCCTTCACGCTCGCGGAGTACGCCGCGGAGCTCGCCCGCCAGTCGGGCCAGGACGTCACCTACACCGACGTCCCGCCCGAAACCCTCAAGGGCATCCTCACCGGCGCCGGTGTCCCCGACGCCTTCGCCGACATCCTCGTCGACGTGGACGTCTCGGCCATCGCCAAGGGCCTCCTCCAGGGCGGCAGCGGCGACCTCGCCCGCCTCATCGGCCGCCCCACGACCCCGATCTCCCAGTCGATCTCGGATGCGTTGACGAGGTGAACCCGAGCGTCGCCCGCCCGGCGGACCGGGCGGGCGACGCGCTCAGCGTTCGAGCTTGTCCGCCAGCATCGGCACCACGTGATCGAGGGTGTGCGGGATGCTCAGCACCGTGTTGTGCGCGAGCGCGATCCCGGTCTCGTTGAAGGGAACCGTGATCACGTCGCCCCGCTCGCTCACCTCCAGCGACTGGAACAGCGGGTCGGCCCGGAGTCGTTCGGCGCCACCGCCCTGGTCGATGACCACGAGCACGTCGGACTCCAGCTCACCGGTCCGCTCGGCGCTGACGTCGAGGTGGAACTTCTCGCCGTCGTCGAGGTGCTGAAGAGCGGCCGGGAGCTTGATGCCCAGCCCGGTCAGGAACTGGCCCCGAGCGTCGTTGCGCGCGTAGGGCCAGTAGCCGCCCTTCGGGTTGAGCAGCACGACCGCTCCGGTGGCCTGCGCGAACCTGGGATGCTGCGCGGCGGCCTGATCGATCCGGGCCTGAGTGCCGGCGATGAGGGCTTCGGCTTCCCGCTTCTCGCCCACGGCCGTGCCGATCATCCTGGTGGCGTCCTGCCAGGGCGTGGCGAAGTCGGCGAACCCCGCGGGCCGCACGATCGTGGGCGCCAGCGCGGACAGCTGCTCGTACAGCGAGGCGTCGACCTGGGAGTTGACCGCCACGATCAGGTCCGGCTGCAGCTCGGCGACCTTCTCGACGTCGACCGGGCCCTGGGTCGGGAACAGGTACGGCTGAGCGCCGCCCAGCCTGTCCTTCGCCCACGAGCCGGGACCGGGCATCCCGGTCCACGGCCGCATCGCCACGGGAACGATGCCGAGTGCGAGCAGCGGGTCGACGTCGGTGTAGCCCAGCGCGATCACGCGCTGCGGGCGTTTCGGGATCTCGGTCCTGCCGTGGGCGTGTTCGACGCTCACCGGGAAGGCGCCGTCCGAATTCGGTGGTGCGCCAGTGGATTCCCCACCCGTGCCGGCGTGGTAACCGCCGCACGCGGAGACGACCAGGAGCATCGAGAGCGCACCCACGAGCGTGGTCAGGCGACGTCTGCCGCGCCTCGCTCGCGACGCCGAACGGGACCAGTCCATCGACGGACCTCATTTCTGGATTGCTTAGCCTGGCCTAAGTAAACGGGAGGCAAAGTCATTTCCAAGGCCGATTCTCGTCGGGTCGACGAGATGTGATCGACGGCTCTGAGAATGAGGTGATCAGTCGGTGGATCGCGCCCCGTTCAAGGAGGAAGCGGAATGCTGATCGCCGAATAGCGTTCTGCTGATGATGAATTCAGCGCGGGTGACGCGCGGTCAGCCCCGGCTGGATCGCATGGCGCGCACGTGCTGGAGCGCGGGGTCGGCGGCGAGTTCGCGGTACCGGTCGGATCCCGCGGGGACCAGCGCGATGCGTCCGTTGGCGTCATGGTGCACGCCCCAGCCGTACCGCTTGGTCAGCGGCGAGGCACGCAGGCAGGGTTGTCCCTTGGCGAAGAACTCGTCCCGGCCCAGACCCCGCCGTCGTCCGTTGGACTCGTAGACCACGTCGTCCGAGGTGTACCGGTAGGGATCGGCGATGAGCATGTCGAACTGGATGCGGGCCACCGAGGAGTTGTCCGCAGCGGGGGTTCTTCCGCCTGCGTCACCGGGCAGTCCGCAGCCACCTCGATGAACGTGTTCGCGGAGTTGGTCGTGTGAACCGACATGGGAGGACGGTACGGCGGCCCACCGACAACGGCGTGCGGAGCGGGGGCGGGTCGACGAGGACCCGAACGCGTCGCTATGCCGAGGTGATCACGGCAAACCCTGCGCCGCCGGGTCGTCCGGACCGGCCTGAAGTCCACATCGGACTAGCGGAAACGCGAGCACAGGCCTGCTCAGCGCGAGCTGCGCTGGTGGATTCCGGGGTGCCGAGCCGGTTTCTCGTTCCTCGTCATCGGAGTGTTCTCCGCTCCGCGCGGCTTCGGGCGTCGTCGTGGGCTTGGCGGAGGAGGTCGATCGCCAGCTCGTGCGTGGCGGGGCCGGGGTTGATGATCGACACCCATCCGAGCGCCCGGTAGGCGGGGTGGCCGAAGACGACGTCGACGGCGGTGAGGTCCCGCGGTGCCGGAGCGGATCGAGGATCCTCCCCGGTCAGCTCGATGAACCGCTCCCTCCCCACGCGCACGTTCAGCCGCCGGCGTCCGGGTGCGTCGAGGTCGCACCGGTCGTCGCCGGGGTAGTTCTTCGTGACGACGGTGGCGTAGGGCTGTTCGCGCTGCGGGACCTCGCCGTCGGGCGCGTAGTAGAAGAAGTGGTCGTTCCAGGCGATCTCGGGGAACTCACCGCCCTCGACCGGCGCGAGTTCGAGAACGCCGTCGAAGCTCCGGACCGCCTCCAGGATGTGCTCCATACTCACGGTTCAAGCATGTGGTTGAAGTGCTTGTGGAGGGTTCGTGGTCGAGCAGGGGGCCCTGATGAACACCGCCGCGGTCGCCGAGGCGTCCGGCTATTCGGTCCAGCAGGTCCGCGACCTGGAACGACGAGGTGTGATCCCGCCCGCTGGAAGGGCGGACAACGGGTATCGGCGGTTCTCCGAAGCGCACGTCCGCGCTCTCCGGGCGTACCGGGACCTCGCAGTCGCCGTGGGGCCCGTGGAGGCCCGGCGGGCGATGCGCGACATCCGCCGCTGCTCGCCGGAGGAAGGCGCGGCGCTCATCGGCTCCTTCCACACCGGGCTCCACGGCGAGCGTGAGCGGGCGCTGGCGGCCCGCCGAGGGCTGGAGGCCATCCAGGCGGAGGCCGAGACCGAAGCGGAGCCCGTCGCGGCGGACGTCATGACCATCAGCGAGCTCTCGCAGGCGCTGGGCGTCAGATCGTCGGCCCTGCGCTTCTGGGAGGGCGAAGGCCTGGTCGAGCCCGACCGGATCACGACCCGAGCGGGCACGGCGCGTCGCTACGGCCTCGCCGCCATCCGGGAAGCGCGGATCGCCGCCGCGCTCCGCGCCGGTGGTTACCGAGTTCCGGACGTGCGCAACGCGATCACGGCGATCCGCGAGATGCACGACGTGAGCCACTCGCTCGCAGCGCTCGACGCCCGGCTGGAGGCCATCGCGCAACGCGCGCTGGCTCTGCTGCGGGCGGGAGCGCTGCTGGCGGAGATCATCGAGTCGCGGTGACCCGCGCGGTCATTCCTCGCCGGTGACGGCGATGGTGATCTCGAAGTCGGTCGGGTTGGTCTGCGCGGTTCCGTCGTCGAAGGTGATCGTCGCGGTTCCGTCCGAGGCCGGGGCGACCTCGGTGACCGCTCGCGTCTCGTTCGCCGGGCGGTCGCCGATCCAGAGATCGCCGACCTTGAGCTGTCCCCACGTGATCTTCCGCCGCGGGGTGGTGTTGCTCGCTCGCAAGCGTCTCCCTCTCTTCGCTGTCGGGCGTTCGTCCCCACATCATCATGCATGCGCGAAAGCCGTTGGCGAGCAACCCGTTGTCCCCGGTGTGCGGTGGGTCAGGCCGTGTCCCGGACGTAGCGCTCGTAGACCACGGCCTCGTTGAAGGTCCGGGTCTCGACGAGGTTCAGGCGGGTGCTCTCGGCGACCGGCGGGAGGTAGGGGGTGCCGCCGCCGACGATGATCGGGTGCCGGAAGAGGCGCAGGTCGTCGACGAGGCCCAGCTCGATGGCCTCGGCCGCCAGGGTGGCGCCGCCGACCCCGACGTCCTGGTCGGTCGAGTCGGCGATCGCTCGGGCCTCCTCGCGCAGCAATCCCCCGGCCAGGCGGGCGCTGCCGTCAACGCTGTTGAGCGTGCGGCTGAAGACGACCTTCGGCAGGGTCGACCAGACGTCGGCGAAAGCGGCGCCGAGCTCGTCGGAGCGCAACGACGGATCCGTCTCCCACACCAGCATGGTCTCGTAAAGCTTGCGACCGCACAGAAACCCGCCGAGCTCGCGGGTCCGCGCGAGGTGGAACCGGAACAGCTCCTCGGTCGGGGCCGTCCACGCGAACTCGCCCCGCCGGTCGGTGATGAAACCGTCGACCGACACGCCCATCGAGTAGACCAGCACGTCGAGAAGCGTAGCCCCGGTTCCGCCCATCGGCGGGCCGAATGATGCGGACGAGGGCATCCCAGAACCCGGTTTCCGGCGAGATCTCAGTTACCACCGCGTAGCGCACCACCCCACCACGACGATCTGCACCCACGACGGGAAAAGCACCCTGATCAGCGATGATCATGACGTTCGAAGGTGATGGAGATGGAACCGCACTTGGGCATTCGTGGTCTGGGAATCGTGACCGGGTACGGCTGGGGCGTGAAGCCGTTCTGGGACGGGCTGCACGGCGGCAAGCACGCGGCCACCCTGGCCGAGGGCTACGGGGAGGACCGCGACCGGACGGCGTGGATCGCCGCGATCCCGCCCGGCGGCGACGAGTCCGACGGACCGAGCACGTTCGGCCGCTCGATGCGCGGCGCGGCCCGCGAAGCGGTCGCCGACGCGCGCGCACGCGGGTGGCGCGAAGGGCGGCGAGTAGGCCTGCTGCACGCGGTCGTGCTCGGAGAGGTGGAGCTGTGGCGCGACTTCTACCTCCGGCACGGGGGCAACCTCGCCTCGCGCGACTACCTGCGGCTGATGCCGTCGACGCCGATGTCGTTGCTGATGCAGGAGTTCGGCTTCCACGGGCCGGCGATGAACGTCTCGGCGATGTGCTCGTCGGGCAACGCGGGACTGCTCACCGCCAAGGCGTGGATCGACGCGGGGATCGTCGACGACGTCGTCTTCGTCGCCACGGACGTGTCGGCCACCCCGGAGAACGTGCTGCACTTCGAACGCCTCGGGGTCGCCTTCAGCGACGCCGAACCGCCCGAGGTGTGCCGACCGTTCCAGGAGGGCAGCCGGGGTTTCGCGATGGGCGAGGCGTCGGTGGCCATGATCCTGTCGCGCGAGAGCGGCGGCACGTCCTACGCGCACGTGCTCGGCGGAGCGATGTCGCACGACGCGCACCACGTCACCTCGATCGACCCGAGCCTGACCGACATCACCAGCTGCTTCGAGGAGGCCATCGAGAACGCGGGCGTGGAGCCGTCGAGCCTGCGCTACCTCAACGCCCACGGCCCGGGCACGGCCCAGTGCGATCGGGCGGAGGCGACGGTCTTCGACTCGCTGTTCCCGTCAGAAGCCGAGCTGTACTCGGTCAAACCGCTGGTCGGCCACTGCCAGGGCGCGGCCTCGGCGGTGGAGATCGCCGCCACCGCGCTCGGCTACGACCGGGGCACCATCCCGGCCGCGCCCGCGGTGTCCTCCGGCCACCCGCGCCTGCTCAACGGCCCGACACCCGTCCAAGGCGGGATCACGGTCAAGTCCTCCCTCGGCATGGGAGGCCACAACTCCGTCGTCCTGCTCTCCGGGGCGTGACCTCGGCCGCTCGATCGTGTGAGGTCGCTGGAAGCGACTCGACAGATCTTCGAATCTGTGTTCGAATCGAGTCATGCGTTGGGAAGAGCAGCGGGTTGATGCAGGTCGGGCGGGGGAGTTGCCGCTCGGTCTGCCTGATCCCGTCGTGCGCGGGAGCGGCCGAGCCGGGCTGGCGTTGCCCGAACCGGTGCCGATCGAGGCCGGGGCCGAGGGCGCCTACGCCATCGAGATCCAGGCGAAGTCGATCCTCAACCGCGTTCCGGGAGAGTCGCAGGTGCCGTTCCGCTGGACGGTGAACCCGTACCGGGGCTGCACCCACGCCTGTCAATACTGGCGCCAACTACCGAGGAATGAGGCTTGAGTCATGCGGTGGGAACGTCAGCGGGTGACGCCTCCGAAGGAAGCCACGGGCTCTCCGGAGCTGCCCTTGGACTTGCCCGAACGTGCCGCCGGCTCGTCGGCACAGCGTCCGCGTGCGGGGCTGCGGTTGCCCGAGCCGGTGCCGATCGAGGCGGGCACCGATGAAGCGTACGCGATCGAGATCCAGGCGAAGTCGATCATCAACCGGGTGCCGGGGGAGTCTCGGATGCCGTTCGGTTGGACGGTCAATCCTTACAGGGGCTGTACTCATTCATGCATTTATTGCTATGCGCGCGCGACGCACGGGTATCTCGATCTGGATACCGGGCATGATTTCGATAGCAAGATCGTGGTGAAGGTGAACGCACCGGCGTTGCTGCGCAAGGAGTTGGCGAGTTCGCGGTGGGCGGGTGAGCCGATCGCGATGGGGACCAACACCGATCCGTATCAGCGCGCGGAGGGGCGTTACCGGTTGATGCCGGAGATCATCGCCGCGTTGCGGGATCGGGCGAACCCGTTCTCGATCTTGACCAAGGGCACGCTGATCCTGCGCGACCTGGAGCTCATCGCCCAGGCCGCCGAGGTGGCGCCGGTGTCGGTGGCGGTCTCGGTGGGATCTGTCGATGAGGCGTTGTGGCGGGCCGTGGAGCCGGGAACGCCCTCGCCGCTGCGTCGGCTGGATGTGGTGCGCCGGTTTTCCGAGGCGGGCATCGGGTGTTCGGTCATGATGGCGCCGATCCTGCCCGGGCTCAGCGATTCACCGGAGCAGATCGACGCGACGGTGGCTGCGATTGCCGAGGCGGGCGCGGTGAGTGTGTCGCCGATCGTGCTGCACCTGCGCTCTGGCGCACGCGAGTGGTTCCACCGGTGGCTGAGCACTCGGCGGTCGGACCTGCTGCCGCTCTATGAACGCCTGTACCGCAACGGCGCCTACACACCGAAGTCCTACCAGAGACAGGTCGTTGATCTGGTGGAGCAGGCGAAGCGTCGGCATGGCCTGGCGCCACCGCAACGGCAGCGGAATTTCCGGATCCAGCAGCATGATCCACCGCAGTCTGACGCGGACCGGGACCGGGAACGCCAGCTCACGCTGCTCTAGCGGAGCGGATGCTCTGTGGGCACGAAACACCCGCCGACGTGATGCCTGTCCCGGCGCAGAGACTTACGACAGAAACACTTCTAAAATGTCCTTCTCACTTGGGCTGTCGTTGAGGCGATGCTTTCCCCGGACCTTGGCGAGGTGTCATCAGCCCGTGCTCGGGTGCAGGGCGATTCGGTGTTCGTGCGGCGCCGACCACTCCTTCAGGATCGCGCTATGTTCGGTCGGCCAGTGGCAGACGATCGCGTTGAGCGGGGCGTTGAGCTGGTGCCCCAGCCGGATCATGAACCGGCCAGCCTGATGTGCGTCGAACGGCCCGAGCTGTGCGTGGAACAGCACGACGCCCCGGTGCGAGATGGCTTGCAGAACGTTGACGTCGCCGAAGTGATTGCGAAAGCCGTTCATGAGATTGCGCTTGTGTGCGCTGTGACCGGGAGGTGGTGTGTGCGGCCTGATCCAGATGATCCACGCGACCTTGCCTTCTGGGATCCACCACTGGGGCTCAGCGTTCGTCGCTCGCCACTGGGGCAACACCGTGGCTATGCGTGTGCGCATCATGTCCTTGAGGAGCGCTTCGTCGATCAGACCCCAGCGCGCGAGGTACTGACCGACAGTCGCGGGACTGAGAAGCACTTGGAACTCGCGGTGGACGAGGTCGGAAACCGCCTGTCTGCTCCACAGCTGAGCTCGGAGGCCGTGTGAATCCGGCGTGCCCCGGGTGATGGCGCGGATCGTCCACTCCTGCTGCCGCGTCGACAACGCGAGCTGCTCGCCTGGACGTCGTCCCCGCGTTCTCGCTCTGAACGAGTCCTCGCCGCTGCGCCGGAAGGCGCGCACCCACGCGCCGACGGTCTTGCGGGACACGCCGAGCAGGCGCGCGACGTCGGATTGCGATGCCCCCGACTCGACCGCGGCGACGGCGCGACGACGTATCTCCTCCAGCGCTTCGGGGGAGAGTTTGCGAGCGTCCCGTGTCATCATCTTCAGGCCTTCAGCATTGGTCATTCGATACATCCCAGCTACTCGTCGTTCGGGGACTCGCCGACGATGGCCCTTGGCGAGATAACGTCGTTTCTGGCGCTCTTGTGTGAGCACTGTGGACGATGACTAGGGTTGGCTGCGGGTCGCGGACCGCTTCCCGGTCGCTGCGCACTGGCGAAAACCCGGTGCCGGTGAAATTACCCGATCGGTTGCTCTCGGCTGAACGGCTACGCTGTAAATTGTCCGTCAGCTCCGAGTCAAATGCGGTGGCTGATCGATGTGATGCGCTGTCACCTGAATCAGAGAAAAGTGTCTCCCGTCAGCATCCCGCATTATGCGCGTTGCTGCGGAAAAAGCACAGGCCTGAGGCCAGTGACGTCGTCGGGCAAGGTGGAGTCGGGTGGCACACATTTGCCATCACCTGATGTTCGGAGACTCCGGGCGGTCGGCGTTGCGCCAGAGGTGGCGGTATGTGCCCGAGCTGCGGAAACGAGGTCCTAGAGAATCCGTTCGCCGATGTGGCGATGCGGTTAACAGGATCCGGCGGACACGCTGTCCGCGGGCGTGTCCACCGGATCCCGTGAAAGCCCGGTCCGCACTCCAGGCCTTTTCCACGGTACTGATTCATCGTCCGGTTTCCTGTGCGTGAGCTGTGAAGATGCCCGAAAAACGCTGAGCCCCCACGCCAGACGGGCGGCGTGGGGGCTCAGCAGGTGATCCGGCTACAGGTCGAGCACGAGTCGTTCCCCGCACGTGCGCGAAACGCAGATCATCATCGTCTGGTTCGCTGCGCGTTCGGTTTCGGTGAGCAGCGAGTCGCGATGGTCCGGGATGCCCTCGAGCACGGGAGTTTCGCAGGTGCCGCAGATGCCCTCCTGGCATGACGACAGCACCGGCACACCCGCGTTCTCGGCGACCTCGAGAATTGAGCGGTCTTCGGGCACGTTGAGCGTGAGTCGCGAACGCGCGAGCTCGACCTCGAAACCACTGGTCGGCGCATCGACCTTCTTGGCTGTGAACCGCTCGAGGTGCAGCGTGGCGCGGGTTCGCGACGAGAAGCGGTTCTCCACGTCCGCGAGCAGAGACTCCGGGCCACAGCAGTAGACCGCGGTTCTGCGGCACATTCCCCGGAGCAGGGCGTCGAGGTCGAGACGGCCGGTCTCGTCCTGCGGGCTCAGGCTGACCCTCGATCCGTAGCGGGCGACGAGCTCATCGGCGAATGCCATCGTGTCGCGGGACCTTCCGCCGTAGGCGAGTCGCCAGTCGGTCCCCGCCCGGTCGACGGCGTCGATCATCGGCAAGATCGGCGTGATACCGATGCCGCCGGCCAGGAACAGGTACTTCTTGGCCCTCACCAGCGGGAAGTGGTTGCGGGGGCCGCGAATCCGCAGCAGGTCGCCCTCGGCGAGTTCGCGGTGGACGTAGTCGGACCCGCCTCGGCCGTCCGGTTCACGCAGCACCGCGACCTGCAGCATCGAGCGGTCGGCGGGGTCACCGCACAGCGAGTACTGGCGCACCAGGTCGTCGCGCAGCACGAGCTCGATGTGGGCGCCGGGTTCCCATTCCGGCACGATGCCGCCATCGGGATGGCGCAAGGTCAGCCGCACGACACCGGCGGCGAGGACGTCTTTGCGGTCGAGCTGGACCTTGAGCTCCACCTCGGTTCTGGACAGGGCGCCCGTCGTCATCAATGCCTCCTCAGTGAGATACCGCGTTCCGCGCACGACCTGTGGGTGGTGCGGAATGATTCGCGGTTTCCCGGATTCGAATGCCGCCACGGTTGGCGCGCGGATCGGCGTCGATGACGCCGCGCGAATGAGTGGTGTCGGAATGGCCGGCCAGGTCATCGTGACACGGAGACAACGTTCTGACCAGCAGCGTTCGGCGTCTCGTGGCCTTCCTTTGCGCTTCGCGTTCACCTGTCCGAAATACGCGCGTGCCAGGTGTTCCCGCAGTTCAGCGGCCTCGCGGGCGAGTGACGGCGTGCGAGGTCGTTCCTGAGTGAAAGCGGGTGTGCGGCGAAAATGGTTCCACGCTTCGCGATGGGTGAATTGACGGGCGTTTCCGCAAAAGGCGTCGTTGTCGTGCCTTCCGGTCCGATGTGGATGATCGTTTCGGTTGTCACAATTCTGCGTGGCGTTCGGGTCCGGAATGTCGATGGGGCGGCCGGTTTCACCTGCCCGGAAATCACATTGCCAACATGAATTCATGCGACGATGACGGGTGTGAAACGCCGGGGACACACGTCGCGCGACGTGTTCCAGCGTTCACCAAGTGGCGGCGAGGACCGATCCGCGGCGTGCGGCGATCTGGCCCGCGCCGGGAGCCGAAGCGCTCATCCATAACGGGACGATGTGACGACCGGTCGCGCGTGGCGTTGCGATCGGGTGAGAAACCGCGCCGTGCAGCGAGACGGAGTGTTTTCACGACGGGTTTCGCCGCCACCGCCGGGCCTGGCGCGCGAGAAATAGGTTCCACCCGGCGAGCCGGGGTCAGCGGCGGGGAGCGCCGGGTTGTGAACTATTTGCCGGAGACCGCGTTCGCCGTGGTCCGTCCGGAACCTCGTCCACAATCGCCGATTTGTCGAGAAAATTGCTGGTCAGGGGGACGTCTCGGGTGAGGAAACGAGCGCGAAACACGCGTCGATGATCGCTGTCGTTGTGATCTGGGCACCGCCCGGGGGACGTGCCACCATTGCTCGTCCGCGCTGAGCTCCCAGGCTCGCACCGGCGCATGTGGATTTGCTGAGAACAGGCGAAGAAAGCGCCTTGAGCAGGAGGGGAGGGGAAGGCATGGGACTCCGCCGTCGACTGATGTCCGGCGCGCTCGTGCTCGTGGCCTTCTCCGCCACGCCCGCGGCCGAGGCGGCTGAACCCGCTGTCGTCCTCCCGACCTGCGCGGCGGTCGTCGAGGGTGCCGCTGGTACCGAGGTCATGGTGCTCCCGCAGGCGTTGGTCGAGCCGGTCGCGGCGGCGGTGCAGGGAGTCGTCGGCCTGCCCGGGGTGGCCGAGGCGTTTCGGGCGGAGTGGATCGCTGCGCCGCCGATCTTGATGGGGAGGATCGGCGAGGGGTACCTGTCAGGGGGACGCATCGCGGACGCCGCGATCGCGCGTCTGGCAGAAATCCCCGCCGCACGAACGGTCTTGGGCGTCTTAACCCCGGTGGTGCACGCGACGTTGAGCCCGGTGTGCGGAATCGTGACGCACGTGGAACTCCCCGACTTGCCACGTCTCCCGCACGGCCCCCCGCCCATGCCGCCCCAACCGGCGGAACCGCCTCCGCCTCCGGCTGCGCCGGCCTCGCAGACCCCGAAACCTCTGGCTGCCGATGAGATGGGGGCCGGCACCGTGCCACGTGCTGAGCAACCCGCGCCGCAGGAGTGGCCGTGGGCGGCGGGACGTCGCGTCGTCGGGGATCTGGAGCCCGGATCCGGAGAGCCGGAGATGTCGGCCGCGCGCACCGAGCTGGCTGCGAGTCGTGCGGACTCCGTTGCGGACGAGAGGCCGCTGTGGCTCTTTTTCGCTGTCGCGGTGCTGTTAGCCATCGCGGTCGGGAGCTGGACGCGTTACCGGGGTGGACGAGGGTAGGGAAAACAAATCGCGAGGTCGCCTGAATTGGGGTTCAGGCGACCTCGAATCGTGTTTTCCGCGCTCTCTCGATCTCTTCGCGTCATTTCCTCGAGGCTCGCGCGAGCGCGCCCGATCAATGGGTTCACCTCAGGACGTGATCATGGTGACGTGGTCTCGCCGGATCCTTGATCTCCGGTGTGCACAACTGTGACCAGCTGGTATGCGCCGATTCTGCGCGTGGGAACTATTTCCCTGAAGCTGGATTCAATTTCTTTCACGTGTCACGTGATGCATTGTCTTCTCTTCTGATCACCGAAGTTCTGGTTTTCCGGTGAGGGTCGTTTTACATTCGATTTACGGGTTGATCGTTCCGCTGGGATCGGCGGCGTGCTTAACTTTTTTTCGTTCGATTGATGTCGAGCATGACCCGCCGATCCGGAAACGAATTGACGATACCCGTGTGGCGCAGGGCTGCCCGGGTTTCCGAACCGAGGATTCGGAGAGGTGCGGTCGTTCCTCCGGAAGAAGTGTCGGACCGCCGGGGTGTCGGGACCGAACGAGCTCCGTCCCGGCACCGCCGAACCGGCGATCTTCGCATCGCACGGATCAGAGAGGGATCACATGTCCGCAGAATCTCCTCCGGGAGCCCGAAAATGGCGTGGCCGCCTGAAAGCGGCCGCAGCGGTGGTGGTCGCCACCGCCAGCGCCGGAACGATGGCCGCGGTGCCGGCGGCTGCTCAGCAGCCGGTCGGCGCAGGTCCGCTGCCGGTGACCTTCCACATCAAGGATGACAACGGGAAGTGGTTCGACTCCGGCCTGAACCTCTTCGGCGGTCAGTCGCTGGCCGTCGCCGAGCTGCCTCGGGTGGGCACGTCGGCCGCCGACGGTTCGATCATCCCCAGCGTGCCTGATGGTGCGCTGCCGGGCCTGCCGGGCCTGGCCGGGTTGGTCTCGCCGCAGAAAGCCACGTCGCTGACCAACATGGATCAGGCTGAGGGGCTGACCGGCCTCGTGAAGGGTGCCGGCCAGCAGATCCCGGCATTGGGGCAGACGGGTCAGAACTTGGCCCAGATGCTCAACCTGGACAGCACCCTGAAGACGGTCAAGGAGATCGGGGTCTCGAACCCGCAGGCCCTGCCGTCTGCTCTGAAGGCCGAGCGGTTGCTGGGCTCCTTCACCCAGCAGGTGGCCGGGCTGCCGGTCGACGCGCCGATCAACCTGAACCAGTTGCCGGTCGGGGTGGATCTGCAGGGCGCGCTCAACGAGTTGCAGAAGTTCGCGGTCAAGGGCCCGCCCGTGACGGTGAAGTTCGTGGTGGACCCGAAGGAGTCGGAGGGTCTGCGCAACCCCATGGGCCTGATCGCCCCTGAGGGCGCGCAGGGCTTTCCGTTCATGGACGCCAAGGGAGCGTTCTTCGGTGAGAAGCAGATCCAGCTGACCGAGCCGGGCCTGTACGCGTTCGCCGACATGGTGTCGCCGTACATGCTGGGTGCGGTCGTGGTGGACGACCCGTTGACGATCGGACTGGACTTCGGCAAGCGCTCTCAGATCAACTCGCGCGAGCTCAACGTGCCGTCCCACTCCGACATCGTCAACCGGTTGGTGAACGCGTTCTTCAACATCACCAACCCGAACAACTGGCAGAAGTTCGACCCGAAGAACCCGGTCAGCTGGAACCCGACCCAGGCGCCTGCCCCAATCCTGCAGTACGACGAGGCGGGCAACCCGATCCTGATCCCGATCTTGGACGCTTACTTCGACTCGAAGTTCAAGTACCCCAAGACGCTCAACCCGGGTGACAAGGCTCCGCCCGTTCCCGGTGTCGGCGAGGTCTGGCTCGACACCGAGATGGAGGAATTCGGGGAGAAGGACAAGGTCGGCTCCGCCACGCGGATCAACGCCGAGAACTGGAACATCGAGCGCAAGATCGGCGCTCCCGGCATCAACATGAACAACCCGCACAACATGTGGACCGACAAGGACTACAAGTTCCTCTACCAGTCCGAGTGGTTCGACGATGAGATCAACGCCTTCGACCGGGAGACCGGCAAGCACATCGTCAACACCCAGGTCGGCCACAACCCGGCGCACATCATGACCAAGCCGGGTACCGACCAGCTGATCGTCGGCCTCAACGCGGGCAACGAGATCGTCGAGGTCGCTCCGGGCGGTGGCCCTGTCACCAAGCGCATCAACGTCAGTCCCTCCGGGGAGATCCGCCACCCGCACGCGCACTGGTTGTCCTACGACGGCAAGACCGCGATCACGCCCAACGTCATGACCGACAACGCCTCGATCATCGATCTCGACTCCGGGGCGGTCAAGACGGAGAAGACCGGGCAGTTCCCGATCGCGACCAGCATGACGTCCGACGCGAGCAAGGCCTACACGGCGGACTTCACCGGTCAGTCGATCACGTGCGTCTCCCTGAAGGAGAACGCGTGCGCCGACAACGGGAAGCTGGTGCACAGCAAGACGATCGACCTGTGGGAGAACTACAGCCCGATCGCCGGACCGGCTGAGGGCAAGCCCTTCGGCGGTCTGTCGATCCAGTTGCCGGTGAGCCCGGACGACAAGGCCCTCGTGGCGGCGAACGTGCTCTCGCAGACGGTTTCGGTGGTGGACCCGAAGACGGACAAGGTCGTCAAGGACCTGCCGTGTTCGGCGGGCTGCCACGGCATCAACTTCGGTGCCAAGAAGGGCGGCGGCTACTACGCCTACGTGTCCAACAAGTTCGCCAACGTCATGCAGATCATCGACGTCGATCCGAACATGGACGGCAACATCGCAGATGCGGCCGTCGTGGGCACCAAGACGCTCGACGCCACCCCCGACACCAAGGTCGACGGCACCATCACCGGCGCGTCCGGCATGGGCGGTCAGGGTGTCCTCCCGATTCCGCTGGTCTACAACGGCTGGGCCCAGCAGAACACGGGCAAGTGGGCCGAGATGCTGACTCCGCAGCAGCGCGACCCGATCGGCACCGGCAAGTGATCCGGGCCGAGTGAGCCCCCGGGGCCGGGTTCCCGCCCGGCCCCGGGCGGTCGCTCCAAGACGCCTCCTGGCTGTGAACGCCCTCCTTCCAACGCTTTCCGGGAGACAGTCATGCCGTGCTGTCCGAAAACCGCCCTGTACCTGGTGGTGGCAGGTGTGATCGCCGTCGATGTCGCGGTGCTGGCGCCGACGCAGGCATCGGCCAGCGTGTCGCTGGTGCCCGACGCGATCGCAGAAGGCGGCACCCGCAGCATCGCGGTCCGGGTGGTCAACGAGGACGCCGACGCCGTCACCACCCGGTTCGAGCTGCATTTCCCGCGCGACCCGGCACTGCTGGTCGACGTGACGCCGGTCCCCGGCTGGACGGTGACCCGGCGGGACCGCCGAGCGGACCGGCCGGTGCGCGTCGATGACCGGGAAACCTCGGTCGTCACCGACATCATCACCTACAGCGGCGGGAGGGTGCGGCCGGGCAGCCACCAGGACTTTCCGCTCACGATGGCTCCGCTGCCGGGGAACACCTCGCTGGTGTTCGCCGCGACGCAGACGTTCTCGGACGGACGGGTCCTGCGGTGGTCCGCAGCGGCCACCGGTGCCCCGACGATCACGATCGGCGACCCGACACCGCAAGCGCCGGAATTGACGGCACCGGCCGTCCCGGAAATCGGTGCTGGGCCGATGCCCCCGTCCGCTGACCGGGCAGAGGCCGCCTCGGTTCCACCTCCGGCGCAGGCATCACCGGCACCGGACCCGCAGGCGATCGCATCGGCATCCCCTCCCACCGAACGCGTTCTGGCCGGAGACCCCGCTGTCCCGCAGACCGACACGTCGTCGCGCTGGAAGCTCCTCGGGCTCGCGACCGCCCTCTCGGTAGCGCTGCTCGCGGCGGTCGGGTCCCTGGCGCTGCGGGCCAGGCGGCGAGAGCGCGGCGATCCCGACGACCTCTTCGCCGTGTTCGACGACGAAACCGCACCAGCACACGAGCACGACGGCGGCGCCGACAGCGCCACCGTCTCGGAGGTGACCTCGCGATGACAGCGATGCTGACCCGACAACGACCTGATCGACGGGACGTCCCGCGCCCACCGATGTTGCGGCGCGTCCTGGCCGCCGTGCTGTTCGTCGCGGTGTGCTGGGGGGCGTTGCTGGCCACGATGCCCGCGCCGCAGGGCAATCCGGTGCTGCGCTCGACCTCGCCGGGCAACTCGGAGAACGTGAAATCACCGGACGAGGTGCTGCTGAGATTCGACAGGCCCGTGCCTGCCGGGCTGGCGACGGTACGCATCATCAGCCCGCCCGGTGACCAGGTCGTGTTCACCCGCCCCTACAACCCGGCCGGACATGACGACACGGTGGCGGTCGCGATGCCGCCGGTCCGCTACGGCGGGACTTACACGGTCGCGTGGGCCTTGCCGTCCGACCGGCTCGAACAGGTCGCGGGCGCGTTCACCTTCGACGTCGAGATGCCGTCGACTCCGGTGGGTGTTCCCGAGATCGCGGCGGAACACGATCCGTGGGTGACCGGTGCGCACGTCGCGGCACGCGTCGCCGCACTGGGAGCCATGTCGCTGCTGATCGGCGCGGCGGTGTTCGTCGCCGCTCTCCAGCCCGGCGCCGCGAGGTCGAGATCGGTGCGCAGGGTGCTGATCTGGTCCGGCATCGGCACTGCGCTGGCCACGATGGGCACGCTGGTGACTTTTGGCCCGTACGCGGCGTGGGTCCCGCTCGGCGACTCCTTCGACCCCGCCCTCTTCTGGGCCGCTGTGGAATCTCCGACCGGGCACGGGATGCTGGGCAGGCTGGCGCTGCTGGTGCCGGTGCTGGCCGGCGTGGTGCGGCTGCTGGAGGCCTCTCCAGCGGAGACGCGGCGCGCACGGTTGACGCGCGGGGTCGCCGCGCTCGGTGGCGGAGCGGCGCTGGCTGCGACGTGGCCACTGGCCCGCACCCGCCCGATCGGCACCCCGACGCCGCTCGAGGCCGCCGTCGACACCGCGACGCTCACCGCGGCGGCAGTCGGGATCACGAGCGTGCTGCTGCTCGGCCGCGTGGTGCCCAGCAGCCACCGAGAACCGGAATCCGTCGTGCCGCGACGACTCATCCCGGTGCTGGCGGGCTGTTCCGCAGTGCTCGTGGGCACCGGCGGATATCGCGTGTGGCAGGCAGTGCGAGATGGCGAACCGGCCTGGCTCGCGATCGGCTTGGTGGCGCTCGCCGTGTTGCTGGTGGTCGTCAGCGTCGTGCTCCGAGTCCGGTTGCGACGGCAGCGCGCTCTCGCCGTCGAATCCGTGGAACGGGGATCGGCCGAAATCCGGACGCTGCGCACCATGGCCGGCGTCGGGATCGGCGTCGCAGCGGTCCTCGTCGGCGCGACCTCGGCGCTCGTGCTCGCGCAAGCACCGGACACCGCCCACGCGCGGAACGACAGCCCCACGCCCGCCTCGATCCGGCAGCAGCCCGGCCCGTTCCGGTTGGCCTACGACACCGGCAAACCCGGTGGCCAGGGCTCGATCGACCTGGCGCTGATCCCCGCCGAGGAGAACGGCCGGATCCGGCTCGACACCCACATCACCGTCCTCGACGAGGCCGGTCGCCCGACCGACGCGGTCCGCGTCGCCGGCCTGCTCGCCAGGGAGAAGGGCGCCTCGGCTCCGCTCGCGCTGCGCTCCGGCGGCGGCCCCGGGCACGCGGTCGGCGCGGCGTCGCTGCCTGAACCGGGCAAGTGGGCAGTCGTGCTCAACGTGCGCACCCCCGACGGCGGCGCACAGACGGTCGCCCAGCCGCTCGACGTGCACTGAGACCAGGCCGGGCGCCCCAACCCGACGGGCGCCGGCCTCCCTGGAAGGAGCCTGCCGTGTCCATGGCGGAAACCGATCGCCCTCCCACTCTGGCGAAGCGCAGCCCGACGGCCAATCCGATGACCGGGCTGCGCCTGGTGGCCCGCCGGGTGCACTTCCTGGCGGGAATCGTGGTCGCGCCGTTCGTGCTGGTGCTGTGCGTGACGGGGCTGATCTACGTCTTCAGCCCGCAGATCCACGACAACCTCTACCACCAGCAGCTGTACGCGAACGCGCCGATCAGCACCCCGCGACCGGTGTCCGAGCAGGTCCAGGCGGCGCTCACCGCGCACCCGGAGGGCACCGTCCGCGAGGTGATCACCCCACCGGAGCCTGGCCGAACGACGCGCGTGGTGCTGTCGGTGCCGGATCTGACCGGGCCGGAGGAGGGGCGGACCGTGTTCGTGGACCCGTACACGAACTTCATCAACGGCGAGCTCACGACCGTCGGGCACCGGTTGCCCGCGAACGTGTGGCTGCGGGAACTGCACAGCAACCTGCGGCTCGGCGAACCGGGCAGAGTCTACTCGGAACTGGCCGCGAGCTGGCTTCCGGTGATCACGATCGGCGGGCTGGTCGTGTGGCTCGCGCAACCGCGCAGGCGCAACCGGCCGAGTTGGCGGGAACTCCTGCTCCCGGTCGGCGCGCGGGGAGTGCGGGAACCGTGGTGGCGCCTGCGGGCGTGGCACGGTCCGCTCGGCGTGTGGCTCACCCTCGGTGTGCTCGCGCTGTCGGTGTCCGGGCTGGTGATGTCCGAGCACGCGGGTGGGCGCGCCGACCAGCGCACCGATCCGGTGTCGATGGGCGCCCCGAGCGTCGCGGCACTGCCCGCGACCGGCTCGCCTCCCGGACCGCCGCTACCCGGTGCGCTCCCGGTACCGCCGCCTCCGCCGCTGGAGGTTCCCGCTGCACCCCCGGCCGCGGCCCCACCCCAGACCACGGAACCGGATCCGTCGGGCGGGACGTGGGAGCCGAGTGTGCCAGGGGAGGGGGCGAGCGCGCCGGAGACGCCGCCCAGCGATCCCGGAACGCCGCCCCATGAGCGGCCGGCACCGCCGGAACCGGAACCGAGCCCGGTCCCGCCGCCGCAACCAGCGCCGGAACCGACACCGCCGTCAGAGCCGCTGCTTCCGCTGATTCCCGGACTGCCGTTGCCCGACCTGTCCGACCTCCTGCCGGGAGTTCTGCCCGAGATTCCGGGATTGCCGCTGGCAGCGAGCCCGGAGCCCGCACGGACGACGCAGAGCGCGGCGACCGGACCTGACGCTCAGGCCGTTGCCGCGGACATCGGAGTGGACCGCGCCGTCGAGATCGCCGCGGCCCAGGGACTGCGGGGCGAGCTGATCGTGCGACCACCGCACGCCCGTGGCGGCTACGCGGTCGTCGAGCGCTCGCCGGGACTGCCGCTGCAGCGGGACAGCCTCGTGATCGAGGCCGCCACCGGCCGGGTGGTCGAGAAGACCGGCTGGGAGGACTACTCGTTCGGCGCCAAGTTCTCGGCGGTCGCCGTCGAGTTCCACACCGGAACGCTGTTCGGTCTCGCCAACCAGATCGTGCTCGCGGTGCTGGCCGTTGGGCTATTCGCCCTGGTGGCACTCGGCTACCGGATGTGGTGGGTGCACAACCCGTATCGCGGACGTCGGGCCTCACTGCCGCCGCCGGTGTGGAGACAGCTCTCCCGGCCCTGGCTGGTCCTCGTTCTGCTCGCGGTGGTCGTGCTGACGTGGGCGCTACCGGTCTTGGGGGCGAGCCTCGTGCTGTTCGTGCTGGCCGACGGGGCGATCAACACCCTCCGGCGGCGACGCGCGACCGTCGTGGGAGGTGAGTGACGTGCCCACCGGGTTCCTGCTCGATCGCGCAGAGCACCGCACGCGGGCCCGCACCGCCACGGCGTTGTTGGCGGGGCTGTTCGCGCTGGCCGCGGTGGACGGGATGGTGCCGGGGACGGAAACGGCTTCCCGACCCGGCGCAGGCACGGCACCACCGGTGCGTGCGGCCGTGGACGGGGGAACGCCGCTGTTCCTCGATCCACCACCGCCTCTGCCGGCCGTACCGCCCTCGCCCGCACCGGTTCGGGAAGGAGCGTTGGGGATCCCGGCGACCGTGCTGAGCGCGTACGAACGTGCCGCCGCCGTCCAAGCTGTTACCGACTCGAGCTGCGGGCTCACGTGGCCGGTGCTGGCCGGGATCGGACGGGTCGAGTCGCACCACGCGCGACACGGAGACGTGACGCTCGACGGCACGATGCGCACGCCCATCTACGGGCCTCCGCTCAACGGGACCAGCGGCAACGCCGCCATCCGCAACGGCAGTGGGTGGGACCGCGCGGCGGGCCCGATGCAGTTCATCGCATCGACCTGGGCGGGTTGGGGCGTCGACGGATCGGCTGATGGGCGGGCGGACGTGCAGAACGTCTTCGACGCGACGCTGTCGGCAGGGCGGTACCTGTGCGCGAACGGCACCGACATGTCCACGATGGACGGACTGCGTGGAGCTCTGCTGCGCTACAACCATTCGAACACCTACGTGGACATCGTGATCGGATGGATCCGGAGGTACGAAACCGGTGTTCATCCGGTGCGGGACGGCGCCGGAGTAGACCTGGTGGCGGAGTCCGCCGGATTCGACAGCAGCCCAGGTCGCGGAGCCGAGCCCGCTTCGCCGGCCCCTGCCCCCGAGCCCGTCCCACCCGAAGCAGCCCCACCGACCGCGCCACCTCCTGAACCACCGGCCGAGTGCGGCCCAGCTCTGGAGAAGGCGCCTGTGCTGTGCCCGGTGGGGACGGTGATCGGCGACATCACCGACGGGGTGGGCGCTCTCGTGCCCACCCGGCCCACCGCGCCGTCCCTGGAGATGCCGAGACCGCGGTGATGAACGCTCAGTCCAATGTGGTGTGTCGAAAGGAGAAGAGCGTGGTTCCGAGCCTGCTTCCCACGGGGATCGATGGGATTCCGCTGCACCCGCTCGTGGTTCACCTCGTCGTCGTGCTCGTACCTGCGGCCGCGTTCACCGTGCTCGTTTCAGTGATCTGGCCGGCGGCTCGCGAGCGATTGGGCTGGATCACGCCGGGACTGGCGTCATCAGCGGCGATCAGCGTGCCGATCGCTGAGAGCTCCGGTGAATCGCTGATCGAGGAAGTTCAGGTCTCCGCGCAGACCGCAACCCATGCCGAACTCGCTGAGGGGCTGCTGCCCTGGGTCGCCGGACTGGCCCTGTGGTCGGTGGCCCTCTACGTGTGGGGGCTTCGCGTGCGAGGCGGAACCGGAATCGCAGGAATACCGAGGCGGCTCGTAGCCGTCGTGTTGATCACCGGCGCGATCGTGTTCAGCGCCGGGTCGACGGTGCAGGTGGTGCGGATCGGTGAATCGGGGGCGCGGTCGGTGTGGACCGACGCCGCCGCAGTCCGGTTCGCCGGAAACGAAGTAATCCGATGAGGAGGGAGCACAGCATGGAGCACGAAACCGGAATTCACGTGGGCCGCCGCACGCTGATCGCAGGCACCGGAGCCGTGGCGGGAGCGTGGGCGCTGACGTCCTGCGCCGATGACGCCGAGCCCGCGGCCGCCCCGGAACAGCCGGCACAAGCCGGGCAGATGTTCACGCTCACCACCGTGTCGCAGGTTCCGGTGGGTGGCGTGGTTTCCGTTCCGGGACCCGACGGCAAGCCGGTGCTGGTCTCGCAGCCGGAACCCGGCACCGTCAAGGCCTTCGACTCGACCTGCACCCACAAGGGCTGCACCGTCAACGCCGATGAGGCGAAACTCCAGTGCCCGTGCCACGGCGCCGAGTTCGACCCTGCCAGCGGAGCTCCCGTCGCAGGCCCGGCGAAAGCACCGCTGGCAACGGTGAACGTCCACATCGACGAGCAAGGCAACGTCCACGCGGTCTGAGGACATCACGCGCCTCTCAGCACTAACGGATCTCGTTTCCAACACCCCAGTGAACCGCTCCGTCCTCCAGCGCACGGCGAACGCGCCCGCTTCCTGGAGGACGCGGCGGGAGAGGAGTCCCATGAGAAGAACCTCCGCACTGCTGGCCGTCTTGACGGCCGCGCTGCTGGGCCACGGTGTCGCACCGGCGGTGGCTGGCGCATCGGGAGAGCTGATCAACAGCAGTCCGGGAACGCTGGTCACGGGCGGTCACAGCGCCACCGAGCAGTACCCCTGGATGGCATCGCTGCAGCGGCAGGGCCAACACAGCTGCGGCGGCTCGCTCGTCGCCGACCAGTGGGTGCTCACTGCCGCACATTGCGTGCAGGAGGCGAGCCCGGCCGATCTCGGGCTCCGCATCGGAAGCCCGGACCACACCCGGGGCGGGACCGAGCGCGGTGTGTCCCAGATCGTCGTGCACCCGGACTACGCCACGAACGGCCCGAACGGCGACATCGCGTTGCTCAAGCTGGATCGAGCGACCTCGCAGACGCCGATCCGGGTCGCCGACAGCTCCGGTGCCACCGGCACCCCGTCCAGGATCATCGGCTGGGGTCTGACCTGCCCGCTGCGGGGTTGCGGACAGCCGCCCGAGCAGTTGCAGCAGATCGGAACGCAAGTCGCGGCCGATGCGGGATGCACGCTGGGCGGTGTCGACGGCCCGACCGAGATCTGCACCGGCAGTCAGGAACTCCTGCTCGACAACGCCTGCTTCGGTGACTCGGGCGGCCCGCAGCTGGAAGGTTCTCCCGGCGACTGGCGCTTGACCGGGGTCACGAGCCGGCTCGGCAGCGTGGTCCCCGTCTGCGGCACCGCCCCGTCGATCTACACCGATGCCACCGCCTACCGAGAGTGGATCGGTCAGACCCTCGGCTGAGGTCACTGCGCCGACCGGTCCGCGCGGCGGCGGTCGGCGCAGTGCCGGCCGCCGCGGGCAGGTCGCGTGCGCGGCATCGCCGGGCGGGGCGCGAGAACGCAGCGACGAATTCCCAGGAGGGAGCTACGAGTGGAATGCGAGAACCGGTTGCACGGCGGCGCCCGAAGCCTGTCCGCGGACGCGTTGCAGAAGTTGCGACGGCAGGTGGTCGCCGAGGTCGAAGCCGGCCTGTCGATGAGCTGCGTCGCCCAGAACCACGGGATCTCCCGCAAATCCGTCGGCAACTGGGTGCGCGAGTACCGCTCGAACGGCGAGCAGGCATTCGTCGTCCGGAAGAAGGGCAGGCGCGCCGGGTCACGGATGGCGTTGCTCCCGTCGCAGCAGGGGTGGGTGGTGCAGGCGATCTCCGCTGGCCCTCCGGAGCGCGCGGGCTTGCCGTACCTGCTGTGGACGCGACGGGCGGTCGCGGAGCTGATCCGCGACCAGTTCGGCACCAGGCTCGGCCCGGCCACCATTGACCAGTACCTCGTGCGCTGGGGACTGACTACCAAGTCACTTCCGCCGATCAAGCCGGGCGAACTGCCCGAAATCTCAGCGGGGGTGCAGCGGCTGGCAGTCGCTTGGGTGTGCACGCAGCCGATGGCGGATTCCGGTCCCGTCCACGCGCTGCTGGCCGTGACTGGTCGCGGACTGCTCTTCTTCGAACTGAGCACCCAGCCGTTCGACCGACCGCAACTGACTGATTTCCGACAGCGACTGCGCATGCAGCTCGGGCGGGCGGTGGATCTCTTCATCAGGGCCTGGCCGCCGGAGGTCGCGGAGTTGCAGGAATCTCTCTAGGGAATCCGGGAATCCGCGAACCCCGAAGGTCAGCAATTGGCTCGGGATTGACCGAGGACAGGTGCGTCGACTGATCAGCCACAGGCGACGCCGTGCCCGTGGTCGGATCCAGGCTCAGCGAGTCTCGGTGCTGCCTCGGTAGGTTTGCATCCACGTGCGGATCGCTGTGGACGAGAGCGCAGCGCGGCCACTCAGATCCGTAGTCTCCGCAGCACGGCCAGAAACAGTTGGGAAGGCTAGTGCCACCCGAGAGGGCTTCATGGTCTGCTCGGAAGCTGTTGTGCCTGGTGTCATCCCCGACCTCCATTGTGAATTCCTCGAGTGCGCGTAGAACCGGCTCAGCCTGCGTCTGAATACGAGCGTTCTCGAAGTTGCCCGAGCCACGTTTCGCGTCCTGCCACCAGGTCACGAACCGTGAGCGGATCCAGCGATGCGTAGAACGCCTCCTGCGCCACCCGCAGCGCCCCACGTAGTGCGCAACCACGCAACAGCGGGCACGGCGGGTCGTCAACGCAGCCGACCACGTCGCCGGAACCCTCGAGCTCACGAACGATCCAGCCCACCGACGCCTGCTTGCCCAGCGGAGTGAGCGTGAGGCCACCGCCGCGTCCGCGGCGCGCGTCCACGACATCCAGGTGCTGCAGCTTGCTGACGGCCTTCGCGACATGGGTATGCGGCGCACCCACCGCCATGGCCACTTCTCTGGCGGTGATGCGCCTGATGCCATCTCCTTGAGCGAGCCGCAGGACGATTCGCAGGGACAGATCCGTGAACTTCGTCAACCGCACGAGGAACACACTGGAGAAGGTGAATGTCAGATGCGTATTTGCCGAGTGACGGGTTTGTGACGTTCGGTGCTCATGCCCGGAATGCTCGCGCGGTGGTTCTGGTGGCTGTTGCGGCCTCCTGACGTCAGCTCACGGTGCTGTCCTCGTCGTGCCAGCACGGCTCGTGGGAGCCGGGGAGTTCAGGGCTGTTCTGGCAGTCGCGCAGCGCGAACCCCGCGGCCAGCAGGAGGAGCGACAGCAGCACCTGCTCGCTCAGCTCGATCCCGCGCTCCCGAGGTTCTGGACCGTCCAGCAGACCGATCGCCTCGTGGGCCAGTTCGGCGGACTCGGTTCCGATGTGCTCGCTCACTGCAGTCACTGCCGCCCCGGCCAGACCGTCGCCTGGCGAGGCGTGCAGTGCTCCGGTCAACCGGCTGACCACCAGCACGAACAGCACCGTGCTGCCGAGGGTTTCCACGGCCTCGTCCGGATCCGGCTCGCCGAGGGCCACGAGGAGGTCGGTCTCGGCGACTCGTCTGGCGAACCGACGTGCCGGCTCAGCTGAGCGCTGGTCGAGCGTCGCTTCGATCGCGTCCTCCAGATCGGTGGACAGCAGCTCGATGAGTTCGGACAGGTCGGCCTCCTCGCCGGGTTCGGGTTGCTCCGGGATCACGGGGTGCTCCCGATGCGCGATGTCGTCGGCGGTGAAACGGCCTCCGGTGCCTGTCATCGACTGTTCCTCCTGCCGGGCTCGGTGGCCCCGGAAAATAGGTCCTGTTCGAACCCATTTAAACAACCCCGTCATCCTCGGCCGGTGTCCGAAGTGTGACGCCCGTGCTAAACCCGCTCATTGATGCGGAGCAGCCACGAACCGGCGTGCGAGCACTGTCCGCAGAAGGACGACGAACGACCCGCGATCGGCCGAGCAAATTCGTCACACCCAGAAGAACCGCTGCGGTCGCAGAACGTGCTGGTGACGGCCGCTGTTGTCGCACGCTCGACCGCCGGGTCGATGTCATTTGTTTTTCCGATTCAGTCCTGTGCTCCGAATGGTTTCCCTGCTTCGCCGCAATCGGGAAAGGGGTCGCGAACACGGTTTTTACCGGCGACCGACATCGATGAAACACGTCGAGGCCTAGGGTTCGTTGCGATTCCGCTGTCGACGGCTGGAATATCGAGGTAACACCGAATACATGAGAAATGGCGCAAGATTCCGTTAAGATTTCCTGAGGAGTGCTCGTGCATAGGGGTTTTCATGGCTCATACCTGTGGAGACGGAAATGAACGTGAGGGACGCCCGCAAGATTTCCGCCGAGGCTCTGGAGGATCTGCGCCGCCGGGTCGTGGCAGCTGTGGACTCAGGTGCGACGCAGGTCGAGGTGTCACGGGTGTTCGGGGTGTCCCGGCCCGCCGTCAATCGCTGGGTGCGCGCATACCAAGACCGCGGAGAGGAGTCGTTCCGACCGAGGCGACGTGGTCGTCGAGCTGGGATGCACCGGGTGCTGAACGAGGAGGTGCAGACGCAGATCATCGAGCACCTGACCGACCGCTTTCCCGACGCGACCGGTCATCCGCATCCGCTCTGGACGCGGCAGGCGGTGGCCGATCTGGTCGAGCGAGTGCACGGAGTGCGGCTCACGCTGAACACGGTCAGCAGTTACCTCCGGCGATGGGAGCTGGCCCAGCCCGAGCGGTTGCCGCACGCCACCGCTCGTGATCCGCGGGCGGTTGTGCGGTGGAGGCATTGCGACCAACCGATGCTCGCGAGGTCCGCCCAGCTGCAGGACGCCGCGATGTATTGGCTGACGTGGACGAACTCCCGGGAGGGCGGTGTCCTGTCGGCTCTTTCCAGCCGGCGTTCGACGGAGTTCGCGGTGTTCAGCGATCCCTGTTGTGGGCAGCAGGTCGCTGAGTTCCTCACGAGACTGGCCGACCAGTCACGACGGCGCTTGTTCGTCGTCATCGACTCGTTCGAGATGCAGCACGGCCAGCCACTGCGCGACTGGCTGGATGCGAATCAGGACCGGCTGAGCCCTTTCTTCCCGGTGACACCGGAGCCGGAGTTGCGCACCGCCGCAGCGCTCGAGGGCTGAGCCGGCCCAGGTGAAGAGGCTCCCTTCACTCGTTCCGAATGCACTCGTTGAAACAGGAAGGCCCACGCCGTGGTCGCAGGTGAAACGAGAACAACTGAGGTAATCGACAAGGCTGGGCCGGAGGGTCGCTGCACCCGGTGGGTCGCGCTGCGACCGCTGCTGCTGCGCCTGCACTTCTTCGCCGGTGTGCTCGTCGCGCCCTTCATCCTGATCGCGGCGATGACCGGGCTGCTGTACGTGCTCACACCGCAGTTGGAGGAGGCGATGTACGGACAGCAGCTGCACGTGCCCACCACCGGGGCTCAGGTGCCGCTGTCGACCCAGGTCAACGTCGCGCGGAACGCGCTGCCCGAGGCTGAGCTGAAGGCGGTGCGTCCGGCCGCGACCTCCACCGACACCACGCAGGTGATCTTCACCAGTGAGGACTTGCCGGAGAGCTACTACCGCACGGTGTTCGTCGATCCGCACGACGCAGAGATCCGCGGTGTGCTGGACACCTACGGCAGCAACCAGGCCCTGCCCCTGCGCGCGTGGGTATCGGAACTGCACCGCGGCCTGCACCTCGGCGACCTCGGGCGGATCTACAGCGAGCTGGCGGCCAGCTGGATGTGGGTGGTGGCGCTCGGCGGCCTCGCCCTGTGGTTCGGTCGGCGGCGCGCAACCCGGAAACTTCGGATCAAGCCGCCTGGCCGGACGCGCGTGCTGTCGTGGCACGGCTTGACCGGAGCCGGCATCGCGGTCGGCTTGCTGTTCCTCTCCGCGACCGGACTGACCTGGTCGTCCTTCGCCGGGGACAACATCGCGAAGCTGCGCGAGACGCTGTCCTGGGAGACGCCGACGGTCGCCAAGGGACTTCCGATGCGCGTCTCGTTCGAGCAGTCGAGCAGTCGAATCGACATCGGATACGACCAAGTTCGGCAGGTCGCTACCCGCCACGGGCTGACCGGGCGGATGGAGATCACCCCGTCGGAGCACATCGGTGCCGCCTACACCGTGCAAGAGACGGGGCGCAGCTGGCCCACCCAGCAGGATTCCGTGGCGATTCACCCCGTGACAGGGCAGATCACCGACAGCGTCCGCTTCGCTGACTATCCCCTGATGGCCAAGCTGTCCCGATGGGGCGTCGACGCGCACATGGGCCTGCTGTTCGGCTGGCCGAACCAGGTCGCCCTCGCCGCGCTGATGATCGCGGCCATTTGCGTGATCATCTGGGGCTACAGGATGTGGTGGCTACGCCGCCCCACTCGTGGGTTCGGCAACCCACCGTCGCGTGGCGCCTGGCGCAGACTGCCGATTCCTCTGCTGCTCGGCGGTGTGTTGGTGACGATCGGTGTTGGCTGTGCGGTGCCCCTGTTGGGGATCTCGCTGCTCGCATTCCTATGCGTGGACGCACTGTTGGGTATGCGTGCAACTTTTGCCGGACCCGCAGGGTAAAAGAGCGTTCGAGAGGGTTGCCCACCTACCATGCGGTTTATGGTTGCAGGAGTTTACCCAGACGGTGCCCGTCCGCAGCTTCGCGGCGACCGAATGGCCAGCGCGAGATCTCTCGTCCAGAGTCCGCCGGCGAGTCCGTAGGCGACAGCGACAACTTCCTCTGTGGAGTCGAACCGCTGCACGGTGATTACGAGCCCGAAGATCTCTTTTTCAACCACCGTCATCCCGGGCCGGGCGCCGACAATGACCGTGGGTTCGATGAAGTAGCCGACCTCACCGTGGTGGCCGCCGTCGATGATGCCTCCTCGTCGGCACCGGCTAGAGCGACCCCATGTTGTGAGCATATCTTTGCAGGTCAGGATGGTTTTGTGAGGCATGCGAGGCAGTGTGCGTCTACTGCTTCGCACGGCGGACTCACACGTACCTGGACCTGGATTCGGGGCGTGACTTCGACAGCAAGATCGTCGTGAAGACGAACGCGGCGGCGTTGCTGCGCAAGGAGCTGGCCAGCCCGCGCTGGTCCGGCGAGCCGATCGCGATGGGCACCAACACCGATCCCTACCAGCGCGCGGAGGGGCGCTACCGGTTGATGCCGGAGATCATCGCCGCGTTGCGGGATCGGGCGAACCCGTTCTCGATCTTGACCAAGGGCACGCTGATCCTGCGGGACCTGGACCTGATCGCGCAGGCCGCGCGGCGGACCCGGGTGTCCATCGCGGTGTCGGTCGGGTCGGTCGACGAGGACCTGTGGCGGGTCGTGGAGCCGGGAACGCCATCACCGCTGCGGCGGCTCGACGTGGTGCGCCGCTTCGCCGAGGCCGGCATCGGGTGCTCGGTGCTGATGGCGCCGATCCTGCCCGGGCTCAGCGACTCACCGGAGGAGATCGACGCGACGGTGGCCGCGATCGCCGAGGCGGGGGCGGTGAGCCTGACGCCGATCGTGCTCCACCTGCGCCCCGGGAGCGCGCGAGTGGTTCCACGAGTGGCTGAGCGCCCAGCGGCCGGACCTGCTCCCGTTGTACGAGCGGTTGTACCGCAACGGTGCCTACGCCCCGAAGGCTTATCAGCGGAAGGTTCTCGACTTGGTCGAGGAGGCTAAGAAGCGTCACGGGCTGGCGCATCCTCAGCGGCAGGAGAACTTCCGCACGCAGCGGCTTGATGCGCCGCAATCCGATACCGATCGGGACCGCGCGCATCAGCTCGCTCTGCTGTGATCTCGAGGGTGAAGAACTCCGCGACCATAGACGCACGGCTTCTCAGATAGGCGCCCGTCTGGCAGCAACTGCCAGGCGGGCGCCTTCGTCGTCTCTTGGTTCTGCTCGTGGTCCCGCTTGGTGTGTCTTCTCTCAGTTCGTGCAAGATTCCGGGCGCGGGATCGCCCAAGGGGCCCGGAGTGCCACGGGAAAGGGAGCCCCTCGTGCCCTCTGGGAGCGGATTCGGCCCGGCGCCGTCGGTTAGCGGATGTTGCTGGTGTGGCCCAGCGAGTAGCGGCCGGGTTGGGGGAGGTAGGTCAGCCCGTGTGGGCCGTTGCCTACCGGGATGCGGGTGAGCAGCCTGCCGTCGGTGGTGTCGAAGACGTAGACCTCGGCGTGGTAGCGCCCGGACAGCCACAGCTGCCGTCCGTCAGGTGACAGCGCACCCATGTCGGGGCTGCCGCCGCCGGGGATGTGCCATGTGGTGATGGGTTGCTGGGTGTTGGCGTCGAGCACGCTGACGCTGCCCTCGCCGCGATTGGTGACGAACATTCGCGTCGTGTCGCGGGAGAAGTAGATTCCGTGCGTGCCGCTGCCGGTGGGGACGAACCCGAGTTGTTCCATGGCGTCGCCGCTGAACGTGTAGAAACCGCCGGCCTTCATGTCGGCCATGTAGAAGGTCTTGCCGTCCGGGGAGAGACGGGTGTCCTGCGGCATGCCGTGGTGGCTTTCGGGCAGGTGGAAGTCCTTGATGATCTGTCGGTTCTCGACGTCGAGCACGATGGCCTTGTTGGCGAACTCGCAGGCCACCAGGGCGCGTTTGCCGTCAGCGGTGAAGTCCATGTGATTGACCCCGTCGCAGCCGGGGGTGTCAAGGCTGCTCTGCCGCTGCCAGGTGTGCGGGTCGTAGAAGTCCAGGCGCTTGTAGGCCTCGGCGACGACGATGGCGGATTTGCCATCCGGGGTGAAATAGAGGTTGTAGGGGTCCTGCACCGGGATGGGCTCCCCGGGTTTGCCGGTCCGCAGGTCGATCGGGGTGAGCGAGCCGCCGGGCACCTTGTCCGCGACCGCGTACAGCGAGCGCATGTCGTAGGAGGGCACCACGTGCTGCGGCTCGTCCCCGGCTGGGAACGTATCGATGACGGCGAAGGTCTTCGGGTCGATCACCGAGACGGTGTCGTCCTCGCTGTTGGGCACGTAGACGAGTTCGCGGGCGGCGCGCATCGGCTCGCTGAGCCGCTCGGGCCGTGTCGTTGCGGAATAGATGTTGGCGGGGTCCTCGTCGGCCGGCATACCCGCGAGGCGTGGAGCGATCTCCGTACCGGCCGTATCTTGGGATACGTTGTCATGTGCACTGAACTGTGCGTGTCCGGTTTCGGATACCGGTCTATTCGCGCAGCTGGCCAAAGACGCGGCTATTGCCACAAACCCCACGCACATGCACACGATCTTGGTTCGCATGATGAAAAGTTAGATCGACGCGTTGATGTGCGCAGGAGAGCAGCGGTCCAGGCGAGTAGGAAATGCCGAATCGAGTGCCACACGATCGTGCGCTGGCGCCCGACGTATGACGCTCGCTGAACCATTTCGGGGCGCGACTTCCGCAGCAAGATCGTCGTGAAGTCGAACGCGGCGGCGTTGCTGCGCGAGGGGCTGGCCAGCCCGCGCTGGGCCGGTGAGCCGATCGCGATGGGCGTCAACACCGACCCCTACCGCGCGCAGCAGGAAGAGCTGCCGCAGTCCGACTCCGGGAGGGATCGGGTGGGGCAGCTCTCCCTGCTGTGATCGCGGTCAGGCGGTGAGTGCGGCGCGCAGGTCAGCGACTCCGGGGAGGACGAGCGTGGGGTTGTGCTGCTCCAGCTCGGTCCGGGTTTGGGCGCCGGTGAGGACCGCGACGACCTGGTCGGCACGTGCGGCGTGACCCGCTTGGACGTCGAGAGCCGTGTCGCCTCCGGTGAGAACCTCTGCGGGGTCGGTGATTCCGGTCAGCTCCATCGCCCGGTGGATCATGCCCGGGGACGGGCGGCCGGCTGCCACTTCGCTCGCGCAGACCACGGCGTCGAGCTGATCGCCGACCTTCCAGTCGACTTCGGACAGGATCAGGTCGGTGATCCGCCGGTCGAACCCGGTGGTCAGCGCGACCTTCACCCCTGATTCGCGCAGCGCCGCGAGGGTTTCCGGAACGCCCGGGAACGGTTGCGGCGGCGTGTGCTCGTAGACCTCGCCGAGGCGGGCCACGAATCGGTCGTGCAACCGCTCCACCGCGTCCGGATCGCCGGTGAGCGCGGACAGGGCCGCACGCTTGTCCGCGCCCATCCAGTGCCGCAGGTCCGCGTCGGAGGGAGTCGCGCCGTGCTCGGCGACGACCTCGGCGAGGACCCGGTAGACGGCGCCTCCCTCGTCGATGGTGGTACCTGCGATGTCCAGGGCGACCAGGGCGATCACGACGTGCTCCCGAGAAGGCGGCGGATGAGGGCGGAGAGCTGGTCCACCGCGACGATCAGCACCAGCACCACCAGGATGTGGGTGAGCATCTCGTCGAACTGAAACAGCTGGATCGACTGGTTGATCAGGAACCCGATGCCACCGGCACCGACGAGACCCAGCACCAGCGAGGACCGGACGTTGACGTCGAACCGGTACAGCAGCAGCCCGACCATCTGCGGCGTCACCACAGGTAGCAGCGCGTGCGCGGCGACCTGGATGCGGCCGGCACCGGCGGAGCGCAGCGCCTGCGCGGGGCCGGGATCGGCGTCCTCCAGCGTCTCCGCCCACAACTTGCCCATGACGCCGACGTTGTGGAACACCAGCGCCAGCACGCCCGGGAACGGACCGAGCCCGACCGCGGTGACGAAGATCAGCGCGAACACCACGTCGGGCACCGCGCGCAGGAACGACAGCAGCCCGCGCGCCGCCTGGTAGATCCAGCCCGCAGCGGTTCCCCGGGCGGCCAGCAGCGCGAGCAGCAGCGACGCCGGGATCGACAGGGTGGTGCCGAGCATGCCGATCCAGAGCGTTTCGACCGCGGCCGATGCGCTCTCGCCGAGCACCTCCGGGTCCAGCTCCGGCGGGATGGCCTCGGACAGGAACTCGCCCATCCCGGTGGCGCCCTCGACGAGCTTGGAAAGCGATATCTCGGTGGCGTTCCAGGCGACTGCGTGAGCGGCGACGACCAGCGCCGCGACGATCCAGCCGATGACCTGGATCCGCGCGCGCGGCGGTTTCGGTGGAACTTCTCGGCGCGCGGGTTGCACGGCGGTGGTCACGACGGGATCTCCAACAGGGCGTGCGGGTACAGGGAATCGACGGGCTGGTCGGGCGCTCCGTCGAGGACGACGGAGCCGTCGCGCAGCCCGACGACGCGGTCGGCGTAGCGGCGGGCGAGATCGGGCTGGTGCAGCACCGCGAGCACCGCCAGCCGCTCGGTGTGGGCGAGCTCGGCCAGCAGTTCCAGGACCTGCTCGGCCGCGGCCGGGTCCAGCGCGGACACCGGCTCGTCGGCCAGCACCACCGGGGCGCGCTGGCACAGCGCGCGGGCGATGGCCACCCGCTGCTGCTGCCCGCCGGAGAGCCCGGCGGCCCGGTCGTGCGCGCGGTCGGCGAGGCCCACGCGCTCCAGGCAGGCCATCGCCTCCTCCCGCACTTCGCGCGGGAACAGCGCGGGCGTCAGCGACCGGTGCAGCGGTAGCCTGCCGAGCGCACCGGCGCAGACGTTGTCCAGCGCGCTGCGGCGGCCGACGAGGTGAATCCTCTGGAACACCAAGGCGATGTCCAGCGGCCCTCGTTCGCGACCGTTGATGGTGACGGTCCCCGAACTGGGCACGAGTCCGGCGGTGGCGCGCAGCAGCGTGGACTTGCCGGAACCGTTGGCGCCGAGCACGGCCAGCAGCTCACCCGACTCGACGGTCACGTCGACCTGGTGCAGCACCTCGCGGGGTCCGTAGTGGACGGTCAGTCCGGTGGCGGTGAGCATCAGGCGTCGTCCTCGGTGAGCTTCAGGGCGGCGGCCAGGTCGAACAGCGGCTGGTAGGTGGAGCGGTCGACGGGCACCAGCGGGCCGGGCGGGGAGACGTCCAACAGCGCGCCGATCTCGCCGACCGTGGCCGGGTCGAGGTTGAGCAGCGCGTCGCGCACGGCCTGCTTGAACGCCGGGTCCATGTCGCCGCGCACGGTGATCGGGTCGTTCGGGATCGGCGCCGAGGTCCAGATCTGGCGGTAGGCGTTGGGGTCGAACGTGCCCGCTGCGGTGGCGCTGGCCAGCTGCTGCGAGTTGATCTCTGCGGCGTCGACCTTGCCGTTGGTCAGCGCCAGCAGCGCCTCCGGGTGCCCGCCCGCGTAGTCGATCTTCACCTCCTTCTCCGGGATCCGGTTGTCCGCCAGCGCCTTGCGCGGCAGCGCGTCACCGGAGGTGGAACCGACCTCGCCCAGCGCGAGGGAACGGCCTCGCAGCTGCTGCACCGAGGTGATGTCGGAGTCCTTGGGCACCCAGATCCCCGCGGTGTAGGTCGACAGCGTGCGGTTGGCGTCGGCGAAGGAGGCCACGGCCTCGGCTTCGGCGCGCTGGCTGGCGAAGACGTAGCCCAGCGGTCCGAAGATCGCGATGTCGAGCTGGCCGTTCTGCATGGCCAGGACCTCGGCTGAGTACTCCTGGGTCACCTGCACCTCGACCGGGCAGTGCAGCTTCTGCGACAGCGCGTCGCCGAGCTTCTGCGCGGCCGGGGTGAGCCGGGCGGGGTCTTCGAAGGGTTCGACGCCGAAGCGGATCTTGCCGTTCGGGCAGGTCGGGGACTCGGCGGCGGAGTCACCGCCACTGCCGCAGGCGGTCAGCGCGAGGACGGTTCCGGTCACCAGGGCGAGGGCCAACTTGCGAGGTGAGGACATGACGGGCTCCCGAGAAGGGTTGCTAGAAGAGGGAATCGACGACGGATGGGGCGAGACCGAAAGCGGTGGTCATACCGATTCCGGAGGTGACGGCGACAGCGGTGACGCCGGGGGAGACGCGGGTGCGGAGGAACTCGCCGTCGGCGGAGGCGTAGACGCCCTGCCAGCGGCGCACCACCGCGAGGTCGTCGCGGCCGAGCAGCGCCCGGGTCTCGGCGAGCAGCAGCTCGTCGAAGTCCTCCGACGACCAGGGATCGGGGGTGCGGTCGTAGACGTGGGTGTCCCCGACGACGAGGTCACCGCAGGGGAGCTGGGTCATCATGTGGTTGACCGAGGCCGACAGCAGCTCCGGCCGCTGCTCGGTCAACCGCGCTCGCAGCACGCGGGCACCTTCGGTGGCGGCCAGAGCCGGGTAGCGCAGCATCGAGGTTCCGGTCAGCAGCGCCGGGCTCAGCCGCACGCCGGGGGCGCGCAGCTGCAGCATCTGCAGCACGCAGCGGCGCATCCCGCCCTCCTCGGCCGTCTCCGGCAGGATCCGGTCGAGGTCGTGACCGGCGCAGACGACGACGCGATCACCGCGCAGCGTGCCGCGACCGGTGCGCACGAGACCGTCCTCGACGTCGAGAACCGTCGTGGACCAGAGGATTTCGACGCCGGGCTGGGCGGCCAGCCATTCGGCGATGGCGGCGCAGGCCCGCCGCTGCTCGACGCGCAGGTCGAGCGGCAGCAGCGCTCCTCCGCGCAGGTTGTCGGCCGAAACCGGTGCGGCTTCGGTGGTTTCGGCCGACGTGAGCAGCCGGACCTGGTCCCGGCCGCGCTCGGCGGCCAGTTCCTCCAGCGCGGCGAACTCCTCCTCTGAGCGGGCCACCACGACCGTCCCGCACTCGGCGACGTCGAATGCCGCTCGTTCGCCGAGGTGCAGCCAGGTCTTCCTGGCGTGCTCGGCGAAGCGCAGCGCCTCGCCGGTCTGGGCGGTGATGCAGGCGTGCCCGAAGTTGCGGACCGAGGCGCCGACGGCGCGGTCGTCGCGCTCGACGACCGTGACCGACAGCCCCCGCTCCACCGCCGCGACGGCGTGCGCGAGACCGACGATGCCCGCACCGACCACGATCAGGTCGCTTGAACTGCTCGAATCGCTCACGGAGGACACGTTCGCAGTGGCCGAGACCCATGGTCAATGACTTGTATCTACAAGTCACTCGCTGTTCAACCAGGCATTTCCGTTGATACATGTACGGGGATCTGAAGCTTGTATAGTCCAGTTCGTGACGACTCCACTACACCGAGTCCTGGCCGGCGAGCTGCGGCAGCGCATCCGGTCGGGGGCCATCGCGGTCGGCGAGTCCCTGCCCTCGGAATCCCAGCTGTGCCAGGAGTTCTCGGTCTCCCGAGGCCCCATCCGCCAAGCCCTCGCGGCGCTGCGCGACGAAGGGCTGATCGGTGGTGGAAAGGGCAAGCGGCCGGTCGTCCTGGACGCCGTGCCGAGCCAGCCGTTCGAGTCGTTCCTGTCGTTCACCCGACGTGCCGAGATCACCGGGCACGTCCCCGGCCAGCAGCTGCAGGAAATCGCCCTGCGCAAACCCGAACCCGCGATCGCCGCCGCGCTGCAGCTCGAACCCGACGCGCTGGCGGTGCAGCTGCTGCGGCTGCGGCTGCTCGACGGCAGACCCGCGATGCTGGAGCGGATGACCTACCGCGAGCAGATCGGGCGTTCGCTGCTCGACGCCGACCTCAACGCCGGGTCGATCTACGCCCACCTCACCGACCAGGGCGTGGACCTGCACTCCGCGCGGCACACCTTCGACGCGGTCGCCGCCAACACCACCGACGCCCGGCTGCTGGAGGTCGGCGAGGGCGCTCCGCTGCTGCGCGAGCGCCGCGTCACCACCGACTCGGCGGGCACGCCGCTGGAGTGCTCTGAGGACCGCTACCGTCCCGACGTCGCCTCGGTGACCGTCACCAACACCCGCAGCCGCCGAACCGACGTGGCCCGCTCCGGACCCGCGTGGACAGGAGCAGCACCCCCAAGCCCCGGACTGCGGCCGTAATCGGGAACCGGAATACGGCGGTATTCGGGAACCTGATTACGGCGGTAATCCGGGTTGTGCGGTGTCCGGAGGGTGGGTGTGGCCGTGTTCGGGAGTGTTGGTG
>NZ_SMKS01000164.1:0-403 GCF_004348435.1 Saccharopolyspora terrae
CTAGGAGCTGTTTAGGAACGTGGGGCCCGGTGGTTGAACATAGTGAGGTCTCCGGTAGATGGATCAGCGACGAAGAAGATCAACATCTATCCGGAGACCTCGGTGGGAAGCGTATCGGTTGGCGCGCGTAAGGATCTGACGGACCGGCAGTGGGCGGCGTTGCAGCGTGTGTTGCCGCCTCAGCCGGTGGTGGGGCGTCGTCCGAAGTGGACACGTCGGCAGTTACTGAATGGGATTCGCTGGCGGGTTCGAGTCGGTGCTCCATGGCGGGATGTACCGGAACGGTATGGGCACTGGCAGTCGATCTATCAGCTGTTTCGCCGTTGGCAACGCGAGAGTGTGTGGCCCTGGATCCTCTCGGTGTTGCGGGCGTGGGCTGACCGGTCCGGCCTCGTCGACTGGC
>NZ_SMKS01000061.1:0-35343 GCF_004348435.1 Saccharopolyspora terrae
CAAAGGGACCACCCCACCCAAGAACAAGAAAAACAGGCGCTCGGGCGGCTCCCCCGAACCGTCCGAGCGCCTGCACACCCCCACACCCGGGAGCCCCGGATGCCCTGAACCCCCTCGTGGTCGTCCCGACCGCGTACGGCCGGGACGACCGGGGCGACAATCCCCCCTAGGACTTCCCCCAGAGCCGCCCTCGTGCGGATCAAGCACGGATTGATCCGCACGATCAAGTTCGCAGCCGGGACTACACGTCCGCTAAACGCGGACTAAACGCCCCGTCCAGCGATCTCGTCGAGGCGCTGGCGGACCTCTCTGACCTTGGGAGTTCCCTCCATCTCGAAGATCGCGAGGGCCGTTTCCCAGCGGGTGCGCGCGACCGGGATCTCGCCGCGCAGCCTCGCGGCGTCGCCGAGGCCGAGGTTGGCCGAACCCTGGCGCACCGCCGAGCCGCACTGGCGGGCGACGTCGAGGGCTTCGTGGTGGAAGCGCTCGCCGTCGTCGAGCCTGCCGAGTTCGATGCTGACCTCGCCGCAGTTGTTGAGCACCATGGCGAGGGTTTCCAGGTCGTCGGCCTCGCGGTAGAGGTCCTCGGCCTCTCGGAGGTACCGCAGCGCGGCTTCCAGCTCGCCGTTGACCTGCTCGACCATCGCGAGGTTGTTCAGCGCGCCCGCCACGAAGTAGCGGTCGCCGAGCGAGCGGTAGACCTTGAGCGCGTCCTTGGAGTGGACCTTGGCCTCTTCGTAGCGGCGCAGCCGGAACAGCACGCTGGAGAGGTTGACCTGCGTCATCGCCAGCCGCTCGGAATCCCCTGTCTGCACGGCGACCCGGTAGGACTCCTCGTAGTGCGCCAGGGCCTCGTCGAGGTTGCCGGATCGGGCGCAGGCCACGCCGAGACCGGCGGACATGAGCACCTTCCCGACGGGATCGCCGACGGCGCGGGCGGAATCGGCGCCGTCGGAGTAGACGCGCATCCAGTCCTCCCACGGGCAGCGGACCATCAGGTAGTTGAACTGCAGGCGGGCCAGCGGCCAGGCGAGGTCGTGCAGCCCGACGGCGTTGGCGGCGCGGACCGCGGTGACGAGGTTCGGCCACTCGGCGTCGAACCACTCCAGGGCCTGCGAGCGGGACCCGATGTCGGGGTGGTGGTCGCTGGCGTCGGAGAAGTCGAGCTCGTCGCGGGCCGGGCGCAGGAAGCGGCGCGCGTGGTCGGCGGCGCACAGGTAGTAGCGCAGCAGCCGGCGCAGCGCCTCGGTGTCGCCTTCGCTCGCGGGGAGTTCGCGGGCGTAGGCGCGCAGCAGGTCGTGCATGCCGAACCGGTCCGGTTCCGGCTCGGTGACCAGGTGCGCGAGCGCCAGCGCGCGCAGTCGGCGCTGGGCGCCCGCCGGGTCGGTCCGGCACAGCGCCGCCACCGCGTGGGCGGTGAAGGTCTGGCCGGGGACCAGGCCCAGCATCCGGAAGGTCTCGGCGTGCAGCGGCGGCAGGCTGCGGTAGGAGATGTCGAAGGCGCGGCGCACGCTGGTGTCGGCGTCGTCGTCGATGTCCAGCGCCTGCAACCGGGTTCGCTCGTCGCGGAGCTCGTGCACCAGGTCGGAGACGCCGCGCGCGGGGTTGGCGGCCAGCCGGGCGGCGGCGATGCGCAGCGCCAGCGGGAGTCCGCCGCAGAGCTCGGCGAGTTCGGCGGCGGCGTCGGGTTCGGCCGCGGACTTGCCCGGCACGCCCGCGCGGTCGAGCAGTTCGATGGCGGTCTCGGTCGACAGGGTCTCCAGCGGCAGCACCCGGGCGCCCGAGCGCACCACGAGCCCGTCGAGCCGCCGCCTGCTGGTCACCACGACCACCGAGGCGGCGCTGCCCGGCAGCAGCGGCAGCACCTGGTCGGAGTCGCGGGCGTTGTCCAGCAGCACCAGCACCTTCCGCTTGGCCAGCAGCGACCGGTAGAGCGCGGTGCGGTCGTCGAGCTCGACGGGGATCGCGTCGGCGGCCACGCCGAGCGCCTTGAGCATGCTGGTCAGGGCCTCGCCGGGGGTGAGGGGTTCGTGCTCGGAGTCGAAGCCGCGCAGCGAGGCGTAGAGCTGGCCGTCGGGGAACTCCTCGGCGACCCGGTGCGACCAGGTCAGCGCGAGCGCGCTCTTGCCGACGCCCGCGGTGCCGGTGAGCACCGCGATCAGGCTGGAGCTCTCCTCGTTCGCCTCCCGCATCGCGTCCAGCGTCGACACTTCCAGCCGCCTGCCGACGAAACCCGCCGGAGCGGGCGGCAGTTCGGCGGGCACGGGTCGGCGGATGCCCAGGCCGGGTTCGACGCGGCTGGGGTGGTTGCGCAGCGCGGGGTCGTCGCGCAGCAGCTTCTCGTAGAGCTCGCGCAGTTCGGGGCCTGGGTCGATGCCGAGCTCGTGGGACAACCGGTGCCGCAGCTCGTGGAAGCGGGCCTGCGCCTCGGCCCGGTGTCCTGCGCGGTAGTTGGCGAGCATCAGCTGACCGGTGAGCCGTTCCCGCATCGGGTGCTGGTCGACCAGAGTGGACAGTTCGGCGATGAGCTGGTGATGCCTGCCGAGCTCCAGGTCAGCGGCGACCCGCTCCTCCAGCGCCAGCAGCCGGAGCTCGTCGAGGTTGGGCGCCACCATCCGGTAGAGCCTGCTGCCCGCGATGTCGGCGAGCACGGGCCCGCTCCACAGCGACAGGGCCTCGGTGAGCAGGCGTGATCGCTCGGCGGGTTCGAGACCGTGGGCGCGGTTGATCAGGTTGCGGGCGCGGTGGGCGTCGATCCGGTCGCCGTTGACGCGCAGCAGGTACCCGGGAGCCCGGGTGATGATCTCGGGGCCGTCCTTGCCGAAGAACTTGCGCAGCCGGGAGACGTAGCCCTGGATGATGGTGCGCGCGCTGGCGGGCGGTTCGTCGTCCCACAGGGTGTCGATCAGCCGGTCCATCGGCACGACCTGGTTGGGTTCCAGCAGCAGGCAGGCCAGCAGCGCCCGAACCGGCATGCGCCCCGTTTCGAGGGGGACGCCGTCCAGGTGCACCTCAAGCGGACCGAGCAGGCGGAATTCGAACCCTGCGGTCCTCTCTAAGCTGCCGTGCGGCGTCATTCTCACCCAAATTCGACTTCCGGCCCGTCCCCCGCGCCCGACACACGGTAGCGATCGGCCCTGCGCGCCAGGCCGACGCATTCACCAGGCTCACACCAATGGAGTATGCCCGAATTGGCAGGTGGAAGATCGGATTCCCATTTTTCGAGCGCGTTCACGCAGGGCGCGAGTCCCGGAACCTCTCCCAGCGGGAAAGGCGGGCAAGTAAAGTCTGAGGGCGTCGATCACCCGAACGAGTGGCGTGCAGGACGCCGCGGAAGGAGCACCACCCGTGCCGACGACGTCCACAGTGGTCGATCGGGCGGTGGGCTGCCTGCTCGGCGGCGCCCTCGGCGACTCGCTCGGCACCCTGGTGGAGTACGCCCCGCTGGAGGACATCCGCGCCGAGTTCGGCCCGGACGGGCTCACCGAACCCGCTCCCCAAGCGATGCTCGGCGACGCCACCCAGATGGCGCTGTTCGCCGGTGAGGGCTACCTGCACGCCTGGACCACCGGCAACAGCGGCGGGCAGTGGCGACCGGTCGAATCCATCGCGGCAGCGCTGCGCCGCTGGCTGCTGACCCAGCAGGAGGACAAGCCCGCCCCCGGCGCCACCGGGCTGCTCGCCGAACCCGAGCTCTACGTCAGCCGCGCACCCGGGCTGACCAGCCTGCGCGCGCTCGAAGAACCCGAGCTGGGCACGCCGGACCGACCGCGCAACACCTCCAAGGGATGCGGCGGCCTGGACCGCAGCACCCCGATCGGCTTCTCCCCCACGCCCGAGATGGCCTACCAGCTGGCCTGCCAGTGCGCGGCCCTCACGCACGGCGGCGTCGGCGGCTGGGCCTCGGCGGGCGCGCTGGCGCTGATCGTGCACCTGGTCGCCGTGCAGCAGCGACGGCTGCCCGCGGCGGTCGACCAGGCCGCGGGCCGGGTGCTGCGGGAGGACTACGAGACCGCCAACGCCCTCGCCGAAGCCGCGACCCTGGCGCGGCTCGGCGCCAGCGTCGGACACATCGAACGCCTCGGCCAGGGCTGGGTGGGTCCGGAGGCGCTGGCCATCGGCGTCTACTGCGCGCTGGCCCTGCCCAAGCCCGAGCAGTTCGGCGACGCCATCCGTCTGGCGGTCAACCACTCCGGCCACAGCGATTCCACGGCGGCGGTCACCGGCAGCATCCTCGGCGCCCGCCACGGCACGGCCGTCCTGCCCCGCCCGTGGCTGGCCCGGCTCGAACTGGCCGACGTCATCGAGCGCATCGGCCACGACCTCGGCGCCTCCTGCTCGGGCGAGCACTTCAACGAACGCCGCTACCTCGGCCTCGCCTGACCGAGCCGCAACGTCGAATTTCGCGCGAAATTCGACTCCGAAGGTTTGGACTCGAATTTCGCGCGAAATTCGACTCCCACCCCGCATACCCGGCCTTGAACTGCAAGAACACGCCCGAGCGCGGGGGAGCTTGGAAGTTCGCGTCTCGGGTCAGGAGGCAGGGCTCACTCGGCTGGGGACGTGGGGAGTGCGGGCCGCAGCGCGGAGACGGCGGTGCCCAGGTAGGCGATGTTGAACGCGATGTGGAGCGCGACCAGCGCCCTCGCCGCCTGGGTCACGGGGTGGATGTCGCCGAAGCCGACCGTGCCCGTGATGGTCAAGGAGAAGTACAAGGCGTCGGTCTTCGTGCTCAAGCCCGGCAACGCGCCCGGGACGTGCGCTGCCATGGCGTAGTAGACCGCCGAGAAGAACAGCACCGCCAGGTGGAAGGCCGCCACCACCCAGGAGATCGACGTGCGCCCCGAGCGGTACCCGCGGACCTGGGAGTAGACGAGGACCGCGATGACGATCAGGCCGACCGCGAACGCGGCCACCGCCCAGACCGTCCCGCCCAAGCCGTGCTCGCCGACCGGCAGCAGGTAGTAGCCGGTGGTGCACAGCGCCACCGCGAAGGCGGTGCTGGCGAGGTTGTACGTCCTGGGCACGGCCGCCAGCGTCGGTCAACGCCGGCGGCCGCGCCAGTCAGGCCGGGACGGGGGCCCGGGATGCCCGGGCGAGTCGGCGGGTGCCGATCGCCCGGCAGACGAGGTAGATCACGAACGAGATGATCGTGACGAAGGCGCTCACCGGAGCGCCGGGAGCCAGCGAGAGCAGGATGCCGCCGAGCACCGCGACCTCCGCGAACACCACGGCCAGGACCGTCGCCCGCACCGGGCTCGCGGTCACCCGCGCGGCGGCCGCGCCGGGCGTGACCATCAGGGCCAGGACCAGCAGCGCACCGACGGTGTAGACGCCCAGCGCCGTCGCGACGCCGACCAGGACCGCGAACAGCGGGGTCAGCACGCGGGTCGGCACGCCGCGCGCGGTCGCCACGTCCGGGTCGACGCTGGCGAACAGCAGCGGCCGGTAGACGAAGGCCAGCACCAGCAGCACGACGATCGCGGAGCCGCTGAGCAGCAGCACGTCGGAGGAGTCGACCCCGACGATCTGCCCGACCAGCAGGCTGAACTTGTTCGCCGTGCGCTCCGGGTTCAGCCACAGCAGGAACACGCCCACGCCGAGCCCGAAGGACAGGATCGCGCCGATCACCGAATCGCGTTCGCTGTGCTTCTGCCCCAGCAGACCGAGCAGCAGCGCGGCCACCACCGCGCCCGCCAGCGCGCCGACACCGACGCTCGCGCCGACCAGCAGCGCGGCGGCCGCGCCGGTGAAGGCCAGCTCGGCGGTGCCGTGCACGGCGAAGGACATCTTGCGGGCGACCACCAGCGGCGCCAGGCATCCCGACACCAGGCCGAGCGCGGCGGCGGCCAGCAGCGCCTGCTGCACGAACGGGTAGCCGAGCAGGTCGATCATGGTGTCGAAGTCGAACACCTTGCTCAGCGACTCCATGACGTCGTTCACGCTTCTTCCGCCCCTACCACGTGGTGATCGTCGTTCTCGGCACCGGCCACGACCAGCCGCCCGCCGACGCGCGCGACCTCGACGTCGGTGCGGTAGAGCTCCGAGAGCGTTTCGGAGTTCATCACCTCGTCGGGAGTGCCGATCCGGAACCGGCCGTCGACCAGGTACAGCACCCGGTCCACCAACGGCAGCACCGGGTTGATCTCGTGCGTCACGAACAGCACGCCCGCGTTGGTGCGGCGGGCCTGCTCGGCGATCAGCCGGGAGACCTTGCGCTGGTGCGAGAGGTCCAGCGACAGCAGCGGTTCATCGCACAGCAGCACCGACGGGTCGCTGACCAGCGCCTGCGCCACCCGCAGCCGCTGCTGCTCACCGCCGGAGAGCAGCCCGACCGGCATCTTCGCGTACTCGGTGGCCTCGACCGCGCGCAGCGCGTCGGCGACCCGGCGCTTGCGCTCGCGGCGACCGCCGATGCCCAGACCCCAGTGGTGCCCGTCGAGACCGAGTCCGACGAGGTCGCTGCCGCGCACGGTCACGTTGGCTTCCAGCGCGCGCTGCTGCGGGATGTAGCCGATCCGGTCGCTGCCCCGCCGGGCCGGTTCCCCTCCGATGTGGACGGACCCGGAGTTGAGCTCCTGCAGGCCGAGCAGCACGCGCAGCAGGCTGGTCTTGCCGGACCCGTTCGGGCCGAGCACTGCCACGAACTCACCCGGCGCGACGTCCAGGTCCAGGCCGGACCACAGGGTCCGCTCGCCGTAGGCCAGCGTCGCGCCGCGCAGCGAGACGGCCGGAGACCCGGCGGCGGCCTCAGCCGCCACCGGGTCCGGGGTGGTTTCCGCGACTTGTTCTGAGGTCATCGGTTGAGCGCACCTTGCAAGGCGGTGATCTGCGCGTCCATCCACTGCACGTAGCTCTGGCCCTGCGGGAGGGTCTCGGTCATCTCGACGACCGGGATGCGCTGCGAGTCGGCGGCGGTGCGCACGTTGCGGGTGACCGGCGATTCGGTCTGCGGGTTGTAGATCACGGCAACGGCCTGGCGGGCGTTGATCGCGTTCTGGATGTCGGCGACGGCGGCGGCCGACGGGTCGGTCTCGGCCTCGATGGCGTTGACGAACGAAGGCGGGGTCACGTCGTTGAGCTTGGCGGCCTCGACCATGTAGTGCGCCACCGGCTCGGTGACGATCACCGGCTTGCCCTGGTGGGCTGCGGCGATCTCGCCGACGCGGCCCTCCAGCCCGGCGACCTGCTGCTCGAACGCCGCGGCGTTGGCCTCGAACTGCTGAGCCTTCGCGGGCTGCATCTTGCCGAGCTCGGCGGCGACCTTGTCGGCGACCTCGTGCACGGCGTGCAGGTCGTACCAGACGTGCTCGTTCACGGAGTGGTCGTGCCCGGCGTGCTCGCCGGCGTGGGGCTCGCCCTGCGGCGGCGCGGGCTGCTCACCCGCGTGCTCATCGGCGTGCGGCTCACCGGCGTGCTCACCCGCGTGGGGCTCACCCGCGTGGGGCTCACCCGCGTGGGGCTCACCGGCGTGCGGTTCGCCGGCGTGCGGTTCGCCCGCGTGCTCGCCCTCCGGCGGCGCGGGCTTCTCCTGCTCCGAGTCGACCGCCTGCACGGTCGGCTTGGGGTTGTCGCCCAGCACCTGGGTCATGAACTCGTCGTAGCCGCCGCCGTTGAGCACCACCAGGTTCGCGTCGCTGATCTTCGCGGCGTCCTGCGGGCTGCTCTCGTAGGAGTGCGGGTCGGCCGAGGCGTCGTTGATGATCGACTCGACCTCCACGGCGTCGCCGCCGACGGCCTGCGCGACGCTGCCCCACACGCTGGTCGAGGCGACCACCTTGATCTTGTCGTCGGGTCCGGGAGCGGCGGTCTCACCGGAGGAGCAGCCGGTCAGCGCGATGGCGCCGGCGGCCAGTCCGGCTAAAGCGGTCACAGCAGGGCGGCTGCGGACGGTCATGGATGCACTCCCGGGTGATCAGGTCAGGACGCTGTCGAGCGACTCCAGATGCGAACGGTAACGGAAACCGTTGTCAACTTCAGTCTAAGCACCCTTCAGCCAAACGCTCCAGCACCAGGCGTATTTCCGAACGCGACATCGACCACATGCAGCAAGAACGCCTCCGCCCGGAATCCAGGCGGAGGCGTTCGCACGATCACCTGCCCCGCAGGAGACGGCGGCGATCGAAACTGCTCTCAGATCTCGCGCGAGCCGAGATCAGGCGGCCAGGCGGTGGCCCGTTTCGGGGTGGAACAGGTGCACCTCACCGGCGTCGCGGAGGGCGACCTTGACCCGCTGCCCCAGGGCCGGAGGCGTGCGGCCGTCGGCGCGGACCACGAAGCGCTCCGAGGAGCCGCCGACCGAGATCGAGCCGTGGATCAGCGCGTCCGCGCCCAGCTCCTCGACCAGCTCGACGGTCATGTCCAGACCGTCGGCCTCGCTGGAGGTCAGCTCCAGGGCCTCCGGGCGGACGCCGAAGGTGACCTTCTCGAGGTCGCCGGCAGCGGCCAGCGCCTCGCGGGACAGCGGCACCGTGGTGCCGTCGAGCACCGCACCCTCGCTGGTCAGCGGGACCGTCTTGAGGTTCATCGCCGGGGAGCCGATGAAGCCCGCGACGAACGCGTTGGCCGGGTTCTCGTAGAGCTCGCGCGGGGTCGCCACCTGCTGCAGCAGACCGTCCTTGAGCACCGCCACGCGGTGGCCCATCGTCATCGCCTCGACCTGGTCGTGGGTGACGTAGATGGTCGTGGTCCCCAGCCGCTTCTGCAGCGCGGCGATGTTGGCACGGGTCTCCACGCGCAGCTTCGCGTCCAGGTTGGACAGCGGCTCGTCCATCAGGAAGACGCTGGGCTCGCGGACGATCGCTCGGCCCATCGCGACCCGCTGGCGCTGACCGCCGGAGAGCGCCTTGGGCTTGCGGTCCAGGTACTTCTCGAGGTCGAGCATCCGCGCCGCCTCGGTCACCTTCTCGTTGATGACCGCCTTGGGCGTCTTGCGGAGCTTGAGCGCGAAGCCCATGTTCTCGGCGACCGTCATGTGCGGGTAGAGCGCGTAGGACTGGAACACCATCGCGATGTCCCGAGCCTTGGGCGGAGTGTTGGTGACATCGTTGCCACCGATGGAAATACCACCCTCGTCGATGTCCTCAAGCCCGGCCAGCATGCGCAGCGCCGTGGACTTTCCGGAACCGGAGGGCCCCACCAGAACGAGGAACTCGCCATCGGCGACGTCCAGTTCCAGCTGGTCAACCGCCTTGACCGGCGGGCTGCCGGGGTAGACGCGAGAGGCGTTGACGTACGCGACCTCAGCCATTTGTGACACCCTTCACTACAATCGGTCCCCGAGAAAGTAGCGTCGTTTTGACCGAACGTCACCCCACCGACTGCCCCAATTCCGGAGCGTGATCACCCGGCGTCGCTCCGTGTTCATCATTCGAACATCAGTGGGACGTAGGTCATGCTCGCTTCACGCTCGGGATCTGAACCGTTACGGTTCCTCCATGGCGCGGTCAACGAATGCCCGGCGGCCTGCGACCCTCGCGTCGCTCGCTGCGGAACTCGGGGTTTCCCGGACGACGGTGTCGAACGCCTACAACCGTCCGGATCAGCTGTCCCCTGAGCTGCGCAAGCGCGTCCTGGAGACGGCGCGGCGGCTCGGCTACCCGGGACCGGACCCTGTCGCACGCTCGCTGCGCACCCGCAAGGCGGGTGCCGTCGGCCTGCTGCTCACCGAGAACCTCTCCTACGCCTTCCGCGACCCCGGCGCCGTCGGATTCCTGGAAGGGCTGGCGTTGGCCTGCGAGGACGCCGGTCAGGGCCTCACCCTCATACCAGCCAGCCCGGAGCGCGAGGACGTCGCGGCGGTGCACCGCGCCGGTGTCGACGGCTTCGTCGTCTACTCCGTTCCCGAGGACGACCCGCACCTGGCCGCCGTGCTGGAACGCCCCGTGCCCGTGGTGGTCTGCGACCAGCCGCGCCTGGACAACCTCGACTGGGTCGGACCGGACGACCGCAAGGCCATCAAGGCCGTTGCCGACCACCTGATCGGACTCGGGCACCGGCGCATCGGCGTGCTGTGCATGCGCCTGGCGCGCGGCCGCAACGACGGCCCGGCCACCGTGCAGCGGCAGGCCAACGCCAGCTTCCACGTGCAGAAGGCCCGGTTGACCGCGCTCGCCGAGGAGTTCAGCGAGGCCGGCGTGGACTGGACGACGGTGCCCGTCGTGGAGCGCTTCGACCACACGCTGGACTCGGGCGCCTCCGCCGCCGCTCAGGCGCTGGAGATCGACCCGGAGATCACCGCGCTGGTGTGCACCTCGGACATCCTGGCGCTCGGCGCGCTGCGCGAGGCCGGGAACCGCGGCCTGCGCGTGCCGGAAGATCTGACCATCACCGGTTTCGACGGCATCCCGGACGCCGAGCGCGCCGGGCTCACCACGGTCCGCCAGCCCTGGCTGGAGAAGGGCCGCGCGGCGGGCCGCCTCCTGCTGGAGACCAGCGAACCGAGCCGTCCCAGGCACATCCAGCTCGAAACGCAGCTGATCACCGGATCGACGTCGGGTCCGCCCCGCTCCGGCGAGGAGTTCTGGTTCGGGCCGTAACCCCTGCCCAGACCTCGTCGAATTTCGCGCGAAGTTCGAACGCCGAAGTTCGGACTCGAATTTCGCGCGAAATTTGAAATCCCCACCCGGCGGGGCGACTGCGCGTGCGAACCCGGTGGCCTGCGCAGGTCAGTAGTTGGCCCACTCGCCCTGGGCGTAGTCGAGGATCGTGGGGTGCATCAGCGTCGAGGGCGTGAGATCCGGGAGCCGGGCGCGGTCCGGCGGGAAGGTCTGCGCGGCCCGCAGCGTCTCGGCGTCGAGGGAGCGCAGCGGCGGAACGTCCTGCGGCAGGCGGGGTTCCGACGGCTCCTCCCCCTGCGTGAACAGGTGGAACCCCCACTCCCCGAAGGCGGGGACCGACACCTCGTACGGCGTGGTGCGCAGGCCCAGCGAGCGCAGCGTGGCCTCGACGCACCAGAACGCCTTCGGCGCGAAGTACGGCGAGCCCGCCTGCACGACCGCCCGGGCGTGGTCGGACATGGCCTGGGCGACCAGGCCGTAGAACTCCGCCGAGTACAGCTTGGCCGTCGCGGTCGAGTCCGCGTCGGGCATGTCGACCAGGACGACGTCGTAGCGCTCGCGGTTCTCCCGCAGCCAGCTGAAGGCGTCGCCGGCCACCGCGCGCACCCGCGGGTCGTCGAAGGCGTTGCGGTTCAACGAGGACACGCGCGGATCCGCGCGGGCCAGCTCCAGCACCGCCGGGTCGAGGTCGACCAGCGTCACCTCCCGGACGTCCGGGTAGCGCAGGACCTCCCGCAGCGCCAGGCCGTCTCCGCCGCCGAGCACCAGGACCCGCCCGCGCGGGCCGTTCATCGCCGGGTGGACCAGCGCCTCGTGGTAGCGGTACTCGTCGACCGAGCTGAACTGGAGATCGCCGTTGAGGTACATCCGGGTGTCCTTCGCCCCGCTCAACGACACCGACTCGGTGAGCACCACGTCCTGGTAGGGCGAGCGCTCGGCGTGCACCACGGGATGGGCGTAGAGCGCCTGCCGCGCGGTGACCTCGAAGTCGTCGGCGTAGGCGTACGCCCCCAGCAGCAGGCCGCCGACCAGCGTCGACGCGCCGATCAGCAGCAGCCGGGCGCGCTTGCTCAGCTCGCGGCGGAACACCGTGAGCACCAGTCCCAGACCGGCGGCGGCGTTGAGCATCCCGACCAGCAGGGCGCCCTGCACCTGCCCGAACAGCGGCAGCAGCAGGAACGGGAACGCCAGGCCGCCCACGAGCCCACCGACGTAGTCGGCGGCGAACAGGTCGGCCACCGCAGAACCCGCGTCCTGCCTGCGGATGCGCTGCAGCAGCACCATCAGCAGCGGGATCTCGGCGCCGATCAGCAGTCCCAGCACCAGCGCCGTCGCGATCAGCGCGGGCAGGTACAGGCTCAGCCACGCGAACGCCGCGTACAGCGCGAGAACGCTGAGCCCGCCGAGCAGCGCCAGCAGCAGCTCGATGCTGGCGAAGGCGGCGGCGGCCCACGGTTGCAGGGGTTTCGCGGCCAGCGCGCCGATGCCCATCGCGAACACCATCAGCGACAGCACGATCGACGCCTGCCCGATGGTGTCGCCGATCAGGTAGCTGCCGAGCGCGACCAGCGCGAGCTCGTAGACCAGTCCGCACGCGGCGCAGACGAACACGGCCACCAGCACCGCGAACCGCGCGGTGCGGCCTCGCGGTGCTTCGGTGGTCTCGTCCTGCGCCGGAGCGGCTTCGGTGGTCGTCAATAGATCGCTGCGGCCATGAGCACCGCGAGCACCACGTGCGCAGCAGCCGACACCCAGGTGGCCGGGTGCATGTCCGGCGAGGCCAGTTCGTCACCGAGCTTGCCGGGCGTGATGGCATCGATGAGCAGGAACGACAGGCTCATCAGCACCAGACCGAGCAGGCCGTAGGCGACCGTGCCGACCAGGCCGAGCAGCAGGTCGTCCGCGCTGGCCATGATCGCGGTGGTGAGGATGACCCCGACGCCGAGCAGGCCGGAGACCAGCAGCAGCGCGGCGTTCGGGTTGCGGTTGACCCAGATCAGGTCGCGCAGCTTGCCGGGGGTGGCGAGGTCGACGAGCACGTAGCCGAGGGCCATCATCGCCACGCCGATCACCCCGTAGGCGACCGCGGCGAACAGGCCGGCGAGCAGTTCGTTGAGCAAGGTGGTGTGCCCTTCCCGTGTCGTGGTGCGTCAGCGCGGGAGCCCGGCCGGAGCCGCCCGCGGAGGTCGTGGTCGGTGCGCGAGTCCGCTCATCATTTGCCGACTCCGGGTCCGCCGCCGCGGAAGCTCTCGCCGCGCGTGGACGTCCAGCCCCACACGTGCCCGACGTGGCTGTGGTAGCGGTGGTAGGCGCGGTCGGCGTCCATCAGGTGGATGACCGATCCGCTCTGGTGCGGCTGGATGATCACGGCGTCGTCGGAGTAGCGCAGGTAGATGCCCGAGGCGTCGGAGGACTGCGCCTGCGGTCGCCACTTGGCGGTGATCTCGGCGGCGACGGTCTTCGGCGGCTTCGGGCTGGTGTAGGCCTCGTTGTCGTCGTCACCGGCGATGTCGAGGTGCGCGGCGCGCGTGTAGTTGTGCGTGACGTAGCCGCGCGCCCCACCGCCACCGGCGAAGATCATCACCAGCCCGACGATCAGGGCGATCACCACGGCCACCGCCGCGATGACGATCCAGTACCTGGGTTTCATCGATCAATCCGCCGTCGGGTAGATGAGAACGTCGTAGCGGCTGAGCTTCTCGCCCGCCGTGGCCTCCCACGCGGCACCGCCGTAGGACTCGAAGCCCAGCAGCGCGCCGTCGGAGGACTCGTAGTCGTGGTAGCGCACGGTTCCCTCGGCATCGAGACCCGTGGTGGCCTCGCTGCGGAAGTTCGCCTCGCCCGACTCGCCCGAGCGGTAGGTGCGGCCGTCGTGCTCGACGGTCTCCTCGCCCGGGGCGCCGACGCCGGTGACCGGCGTCCACAGCGTCAGGATCAGGTCCGGGTCCTCCTCGACCGCCAGCCACACCTGCGTGCCCTTGGCGTCGTCGAGCAGGTGCTCCGACCAGCCCCAGCCGCCCTCGTCGAGCCGGAGGCTCCCGCGCACGGTGTAGGTGGTCGAGCGGATCTCCACGATGTCCCCGGCCTTGAGCGCACGGGGATCACCTCGCAACGAGTCCTGGTCGCCGGTCCCGAAGGGGTCCTGCGGCACTCCTGCCCGGGACTCCCCCTGCCCGGCCGCTCGCCGCGCTCGCATCCCGAGCACCACGGCGACGACCGCGACCACGACCAGCAGCAACACCAAGACGACCAGCAGCTCGGTCATTCCGGTACGCCCCTTCCGCACGATTTCAGCGCCGAGGCTATCGCCCGGAGATCACCCGAGTGGCCCAAAACCCCGAAACGTGACCTACGGCGCCGGGAAAAGCTGAACGGGCCGCTCACCAGGCGGTGAGCGGCCCGTTCGGATCGATCAGGCGGACAGCAGCTGGGCGCAGCGGATCAGGCCCAGGTGGGAGTACGCCTGCGGGTGGTTGCCCAGGGAGCGCTCCGCGATCGGGTCGTACTCCTCGGACAGCAGGCCCGTCGGCCCCGCGGTGTCCACGATCTGCTGGAAGAGCTCCTCCGCCTCGGTGCGGCGACCGGTGAGCAGGTAGGACTCGATCAGCCACGCCGCGCAGAGGTGGAAACCGCCCTCGTCACCCGGCAGACCATCGTCCCGCCGGTAGCGGTAGACGGTGGAGCCGCTGCGCAGCTCCGCCTCGATCGCGGTGACGGTGGCGCGGAACCGCTCGTCGGACGGGTCGATCAGCCCGGACAGCCCGACGTAGAGCGACGCCGCGTCGAGGTCGGAGCCCTCGTAGGCGGTGGTGAACGCCTGCACGTCCGGGTGCCAGCCGTTCTTCACCACGTCCTCGGAGATCTGGTCGCGCAGCGGGATCCAGCCGTCCTCGACGTCGCGGCCGTAGGCTCCGGCGATCTTGATCGCGCGGTCCAGGGTCACCCAGCACATCACCTTGGAGTAGACGTGGTGCCGGGGTGCGTCGCGCTCCTCCCAGATGCCGTGGTCGGGCTCGAACCAGCGCTTGCTGACCGCGTCGGCCATCGCCGTGACCAGTTCCCAGTCGTTGTCCCGGACCGTGCCGGTGGCCTGCGCCAGGTGCGCGATGAGCTCCACGACCGGACCGAACACGTCCAGCTGGACCTGCTGGTCGGCGAGGTTGCCGACGCGCACCGGACGCGAACCGGCGTAGCCGGGCAGGCTGTCGATGACGGCCTCCGGGCCGAGGCCGGTGCCCTGCAGCGAGTACAGCGGGTGCAGCCGCTCCGGGCCGGGAACGGTCTCCAGCACCCGGTGCAGCCAGTCCAGGAACGCCTCCGCCTCGGCGTTGGAACCCAGCGTGACCAGCGCCTGAGCGGTCATCGCGCCGTCCCGCAGCCAGCAGTAGCGGTAGTCCCAGTTGCGGACGCCGCCGATCTCCTCCGGCAGCGAGGTGGTCGCGGCCGCCATGATCGCGCCGGTGTCGGAGTGCACGAGGCCGCGCAGCGTCAGCGCCGAGCGGGCCACCAGGTCGCGCTCGACCTCCGGCAGGGACAGGGTCTTCATCCACTCCGACCAGTACGTCTCGGCCTCGGCCCGGCGGGCGGGCTCGTCGGTGGGCGTGAGGTCCTCGGTACCGCCGCGCATCTCCAGCACGACCGGCTCGCCCTCGGTGAGCTCGATGACGGCCTTCGCCGACTGGTGCACGCCGTCGGAGGCGATCTCCCACTGCACGCCCGGCGAGTACACCACCATCGGCTCGGAGGTGCCCTGCACGCGCAGGCCCCCGGCCTCCGGGGTGATCCGCACCGGCACCTGGCCGAACTCGGGGCGTGGCGCGAACTCCACCGACACCGTGGTGCTGCCGCTGAGGACCCGCACCAGGTCGGTGCGGTGGCTGTCGGTGCCGTGCGCGAGGTAGTCGGTGACCAGCAGCCGCGACCAGCGGGTCTCGACCGTCATGGTGTTGGGCACGTAGCGCTGGCCGAGCGGCAGCGGGCTGCGCTGACCGCCGTTGCCACCGACGTGCGGGCGGATGCTGAAGTGACCGGCCGCGGGCCCGCCGAGCAGGTCGGCGAACACCGCTGCCGAGTCGGGACCGGGGTGGCACATCCAGGTCATCCGGGCGTCCGGGGTGACCAGGGCGATGTTGCGCTCGTTGGACAGCATGGTCAGCCGCTCGATGGGCGGCGCCTGCTCGCCGTAGAGCCAGGTGCGCCGCTCCTCCATGAGGAACGCCAGCACGGTGGCCACGTCGGTGGTGCTGCTGATCCGGTGCGCGGCGAGCGAGTCGCCCTCGCCGACCTTGATGCCCAGGTCAGGACCCTGGAGCCGGGCGAACGCCTTCTCGTCGGTGACGTCGTCGCCGAGGAAGATCGCGGCGGTGGCACCGACCTGGTGGCGCAGCGCGTCGAGGGCGTTGCCCTTGTCGGTCTGCACCACGGCCAGCTCGATGACGGCCTTGCCCTCGGTGACCTGCACGCCGTCCCACCGCGCGGGGCCGTTGCGGACGGCGTCGAGGACGGACTCCGACACGTCGTGGTCGGCGCGGCGTACGTGCACCGCGACGCTGGCGGGCTTGGCCTCCAGCGTCACGCCGGGCTGGCCGCGCACGATGTCCTGGACCGCCACCTGGAGTTCGGTGCGGAGCTGGGTGGCCTCGGGTTCGAGGCCGTGCACGAAGCCGACGTCGAACTCGGAGCCGTGGCTGCCGACGAGGTGGACCTCCGCGGGCAGCCGGGACAGGGTGGCCAGGTCGCGCAGCGCGCGACCGGAGATCACCGCCGTGGTGGTGGCGGGCAGCGCGGCGAGCGACCGCAGCGCGTGCACCGATTCGGGTAGCGGTTTGGCCTGGGTCGGATCGGCCACGATCGGTGCGAGCGTGCCGTCGTAGTCGCAGGCGACCAGAAGTCGAGGCGTCCGCGCGAGCTGCACGATCACGCGTCGCAGCTCCGCAGGCAGGGCTTCGGCGGTCAACGCCATACTCCTTGGGGGCGGGTCAAGTCTGGATGGATCGATCCGGAACGCCTGCGGCGATGACCGTCTGCTGGCGACCGGTTCTGCTCAGTATCGCCGACGTCGTGCGATCCGTGTTCCGGACCGGTTACCGCCAGCTACTCCACGAGGGGTGCGCCCAACGCTTCGAGGAACGACCGCGCCCAGCGGTCGACGTCGTGCGTGAGCACTTGCCTACGCAGAGCGCGCATCCTACGGCGGCCCTCCGCCTCGTCGATCTCCAGGGCGGCGAGCAGCGCGTCCTTCACGCCGTCCAGGTTGTGGGGGTTCACCAGGAAAGCGCTGGTGAGTTCCGCGGCGGCTCCGGCGAACTCGCTGAGGACCAGTGCGCCAGCCAGGTCGTAGCGGCAGGCGACGTACTCCTTGCAGACGAGGTTCATCCCATCGCGAACCGGGGTGACGACCATGACGTCGGCGGCGGCGTAGAGCGCGACGAGGTCCTTCTTGTTCACCGACGTGTGCAAATAATGCACGGCCGGGTGACCAACCCGCCCGAAGAGACCGTTGATCCGGCCGACCTGACCTTCGATGTCCTCGCGCATCTGCTTGTAGTGCTCGACGCGTTCCCGGCTGGGCGTGGCGACCTGGATCATCGTCACGTCCTCGGCCTTGATGTGACCCTCGGCGAGCAGCTCGTGCATCGCGTGCAGCCGCACGTCGATGCCCTTGGTGTAGTCGAGCCGGTCCACGCCGAGCATGATCTTGCGCGGATTGCCCAGATCGGCGCGCAGCTTCTTGACGCGCTGCTGGACGTCCTTGCTGCGCGCCAGCTTGTCCAGCTCGGTGGAGGCGATGGAGATCGGGAACGCGCCGACCCGGACGGTCCGGTCACCGACCTGCACGACACCGGGCCGGTTGCGCACGCCGACCTGGCCGCGGCTGGGCTCGAAGCCGGCGAGCCTGCGGGCCAGCCAGAGGAAGTTCTGCGCACCGCCGGGCCGGTGGAACCCGACCAGGTCGGCGCCGAGCAGGCCGCGCACGATCTCGGTCCGCCACGGCAGCTGCATGAACAGCTCCACCGGCGGGAACGGGATGTGCAGGAAGAAGCCGATCCGCAGGTCGGGCCGGAGCTCGCGCAGCATCGCGGGCACCAGCTGGAGCTGGTAGTCCTGCACCCACACGGTGGCGCCTTCGGCGCTGACCTCGGCGGCGGCTTCGGCGAAGCGGCGGTTCACCCGCTGGTAAGCGTGCCACCAGGAGCGGTCGAAGACCGGTGGCACGACCACGTCGTGGTACAGCGGCCACAGCGTGGCGTTGGAGAACCCCTCGTAGTACTCGGCGAACTCCTGGGCCGACAGGCGGACCGGGTACAGCTGCATCTCGTCGTCGTCGAAGGGCTCGACGTCGACGTCGGCGACACCCGGCCAGCCGACCCAGGCTCCGCGACGCGCGCGCAGGAACGGCTCCAGCGCAGTGACCAGCCCACCCGGGCTGTGCTTCCAGCGCTCGGTGCCGTCCTCCAGCTTCTCCAGGTCGACGGGAAGCCGGTTGGCGACCACGACGAAGTCCGCCCGGTTGGAACTCCTGTTGGGCCCGTCGCCCTCGCTCACCGGAAACCCTCCTGCCGTGTGTCCACCTGGAGTTGTGAGGCTACTTAACACGCACCGCCGCCGCGTGCTTCGTGTGGACCAAACACACCCGCGTGTTTCGGTCCGGATGGGGCCTTAACTTCGTTGCCGTTGCGGAACGCGGCAAGTCGGCGTTCAGTCCAGGCGCCGTCTGCTGGGGCGCAGCGGTCCGGACAACCTCGGTCCGGAGATCCGCCGCTCCAGCCGGCCCAGCCTGCTGCGCACCGGCTGCGCCAGGTACTCACCGAGCACCACGCCCGCACCCAGTGCGAGTCCGGTGGCCACCGCCAGCATCAGCGTCGTCACACCGGCCGGACTGCGGAGCACCGACAGCTCGAACAGGCCCCGGTAGGTCGCCAGGCCGGGCAGCAGCGGCGACACGGCGGAGACCGCGACGACGAGCGCCGGGATCTCCAGCCGACGGGCGACGATGCCGCCCGCGAAACCGACGACGGTGGTGGCCACGGCGCCGGCCAGCACCGGGTTGAGCTCCACGCCGCCCTCCACGATCAGCGTCGCGTGCACCCCGGCCGCCACACCACCCGCGATGCCCGCGATCAGCAGCGGGCGCGGCGGCGCGTAGCTGGCCAGCGCGAAGCACGCCGAGGTGGAGGCACCGGCGAGGACCTGCACCGACAGCTGGAGCACCGGCGTTCCCACCTGCGCTCTGCCCAGCGACTGGGCGTCCAGCCCGGCCACGTTGTCGCCGCCTATGCGCAGGCCCACGTACAGCGCCAGGACCACGCCCGCGATCAGCCCGGCGGTCATCATCGCCAGTTCGGCCATCCGGCCCGCCGCCGTGACGTTGTAGCCGGTGATGGCGTCCTGCATGGAACCGACGACGGTCATGCCGGACAGCAGGACGATGATGCTCGCGGCGATCGCCAGCGGCGGGTTGTGCAGCACCCCGGCGGCGAAGGCACCCAGCGCGAGGCTGGTGGCGATCACGCCGCCGACGGCTTGCTGGAAGAAGAACGGCAGGGCGCGCCTGTTGAGCAACCGCCCGATGCGGTCGACCAGCGCGGTGGTGCCCGCGGCGACCAGCGGCAGGAACGGGTCCTCGCCGCCGCCGAGCAGCACGGCCAGCGACGCGGCCATGCCCGCCCAGGCCAGGGTCGCGACCCAGCGCGGGAACGGGTGCGAGGCGGTGGTGATCCGGTCCAGCTCGGCGTAGGCGTCGCTGGCGCTGATCTCGCCCGCGGTGATCCGCCGCAGCAGCTTCTCGACGTCGGCGAGCCGGGTGTAGTCGATGGAGCGGTTGCGGACCACGCGCAGCGAGGTGATCGGCGGCTGCTCGGTTCCCCGGTAGCAGGAGACGGTGATCGACGTGTAGATCACGTCGACCTCGCAGTGCGGCAGACCGTAGGCGCTGACCACGCCGATGATGGTCGCGGTGACGTCGGAGGCACCGGCACCGCTGGCCATCTGCACCTCACCGATGCGCAGGCCGAGGTCCAGGACCAGGTGGACGGTTGATTCGTCGGGCAGCGAGGGCCCGAAGACGACGTTGCGAGAGCCCGGGACGATCGTCTGCTCGGGGTCGCGCCGCCGCAGCACACCACGCGCGCGCTGCGTGATTCCCACCGCGGTCTTTCCTTCCTGCCGCGCCCCGCGAGCGGAGCGCCGCCGTGGCTGATCTTCCCCTCGGGCATCGCCTGTCATGAGCGGACCGTTGCACTCGGCATCTGTGGCTTCCATCACCTGGTCGTCGAGGCAAGCGCGGCCGCTTCCCAGCCCGGGTGCCGCGGCGCTTACGATGTTCGCGCACACATCGTTCGTGCGTCGCCGCTGTAGCTCAGCTGGTAGAGCGCCCGCCTTGTAAGCGGATGGTCAGGGGTTCGAGTCCCCTCAGCGGCTCCGAGCGTACCTGACCAGGCCTTTTAACTGACCGGGTACGGCTGTGTCCGTTCCGCCACAGCCATCGGGGTGAAATGTGGTCCCGAGACCAGCGAAAATGTAACGTCCCGCCTCCAACCTGCGATTACGACCCACTTTTTCGGCGGGTCGAAGATCACTTCAACAGGTGCGCTGGACATCGGACGACCTCGCCCTATACCGTCCCAGCGGATGTCGATCGTGAATTCTGGTGGGGTTTGCTGGTGCGCATTATCGTTGACGATCTGACAGGTCCGGAGATCGAGGCTTTCCTGCACGGCCATCTCAGCGAGATGCGGGCGATCTCCCCTCCCGAGAGCACGCACGCGCTGGAGCTCAGCTCCCTGCGCCGACCTGGGGTGACGTTCTGGTCGGCACGCGAGGGGAACGCCGTTCTGGGCTGCGCGGCGATCAAGGAAATCGATCTTGAGCACGCCGAGGTCAAATCAATGCGAACCGACCCCGGGCACAAGAATCGCGGAATCGCGTCACAACTGCTGAAGCACATCATCGGCGAATCGAAACTCATGGGCTACACCCGACTGAGCCTCGAAACGGGTTCCGCGGAATTCTTCGAGCCGGCGCGCAAGCTCTACCTCAAACACGGCTTCGCCTACTGCGAGCCGTTCGCCGAATACCGCAAGGACCCCAACAGCGTCTTCATGACCAAGGTCCTCTGACCCGCCGGCGGGCAGCTCCCCGGGCGCGATCGTCACCAGTGGACGGTCCTGGTCCGAACCGACCGGACGAAGCGGACACGACACGGGTCGGTTCGAGCCGGCACCGCCCGGCCCCTCCCCGCTCCGCGCGTCCACGTCGGCGATGCGGCGCATCATGGGAGCGTGGGCGCTGAGGTGACGATGACCGATCGGCTGTTCCGCGCGGCCGTGTGGCTCAAGGGGCTGGACGCCGTGAGCCAGCTGGCAGGCGGCGTGCTGCTGATCTTCTTCCCGCCGCACGCGCTGACCCGGATCGCGCACGGCGTGGTCACCCGCGACCTCCTCGGCCCGCCGACCGGTCCGCTCGCCGGGCACTTCGAGGAGGCGGTCCGCCACTTCTCCGGTGGCGCCCGCACCTTCGTGATCGGCTACCTGCTGGTGCACGGCCTGATCAAGCTCGTCCTGGTCATCGCGCTGCTCCGCAAGGCCGTCCGCTGGTACCCGGCCGCGATCACCGCGCTCGGGCTGTTCGTGCTCTTCGAGCTGGTCCGCGGCGTGCAGACGCACTCGTGGGTGCTGCCGGTGCTGACCGTGCTGGACATCGTCATCATCGTGCTGGTGATCAAGGAGTACCGGGAGCTGCGCCGAAACCCCGCCTGACGGAACGATCTCCGCGACCCCCGGACACCGGCCGAGTCCGAATTCCGTTGGGAAATACGTGGAATTGCCGTGCGGTGATTTCCCAGTAATTGGCGAGTTGTGCTCAAGCAATGGACAGCATCACTCGGTCGAGTGAAGGTCGATTTCGGTCCTCGCCCATTCCGCGAACCGAAGGAGACCAACGTGTCGCTCGTCCGCAATCTCGCCGGACTCGCCGGTGCCGTGATCGCCGGCGGCCTGCTGGCGGTCCCCGCCCAGGCAGCAGATACCACTCCGCAGGACGTCCAGCCTTACATCATCGATGGCCGCGAGGTGGACAGCGCGCCTTGGGCGGCTCGCCTGTTCGTCAACGACCAGGAGACCTGCACCGCGTCCATCATCGCCCCCGAGTGGGTCCTCACCGCTCAGCACTGCGTCGCCGACGCGGCCGACGGCAACGGCCTGAGCTTCAACATCGGTGACGTCGACCAGACCAAGGGCGAGCACGCCAACGCCATCCCGGGCGAGGTGCACATCCACGACACCGCCGACGTCGCGCTGGTCAAGATCGACCACGCGGTGCAGACCGAGTACGCCCCGCTGGGCGACGCCGGCACCGTCAACCCAGGCGACACGGTCCAGACCTACGGCTGGGGCGCGACCTGCACCGACAAGCCGGAGATCGAGTGCCAGGCGCCGATCCTGAAGGTCGCCGACGTCAACGTGACCGGCGTCAACGGTGACTGCACCGACTACCGCGGCGGCCAGGCCATCTGCGCCTCGCGCGGTGACGGCATCCCGGCCGGTGGCGACTCCGGCGGCCCGATGTTCGCAGGTGACAAGCAGGTCGGCGTGGCCTCCACGAGCGACCGCGCGACCTCGACCGCCTACGTCAACATCACCGAGTACCGCGACTGGATCTCGTCGCTGGCCGGAGTCTGATCGACCTCTCCCCACGGGGGCCCGGACGCAGGCACGGGTTCCCGCACGCGGGCGCACTCGCCCGGGACGTGCCGGTCCCGGAGAGTGCGCCCGCTGCCATTTCCACCGGATCCGGGTATTCGCAACACCGGAAGATTTCCTGCCCAACGATGATCAATCACTCTCGAATTCAACGTTTCCGCAGGTCAGAGCATGCCGGAAATTGTCCTGCAAATCCCCGAAGATGAGGGCTAGCACCGGCCGAGACGACGGATCAACGTTTGTGTAGTGCTTCTCACGTGTAAAATTGCGAATCGCCTGGTAGATGCCGGAAGAAAGGCGCCAGAACCTGACTCAACACGGATGTTCTGTTAAGTTGGCAAAACATGACCGGCGATAAACCGAGCCATAAACACGAAGATCGAAATGGCGGAAGCGGTTCAGCCGGACGGTTGGAGATCGACGCTCCGGTCGTCGCGGACGGCCCTGAGCTCTACCGGATCACACGCGATTCGGCAGTGCTCGATGTGAACTCGTCCTACGCATATTTGCTGTGGTGCCGGGACTTCTCGCAGACCTCCGCGGTGGCGCGTGTCGACGGTGCGGTCGTGGGCTTCGTGACCGGATTCATCCGGCCCGACGCCCCGGACACCATCGTGGTGTGGCAGATCGCCGTCGATGCCTCCCAGCGCGGGGGTGGCGTGGCAGGCAAGCTGCTGAACCACCTGCTCGACCGCGTGCAGGGGCGCGGTGTGCGGTTCCTGGAGACCACGATCACCCCGGACAACACCGCGTCGATCAAGCTATTCAGCGCACTGGCGCGCGACCGAGCCGCAGAGATCAACAGCAGCGAGTTGTTCACCGCTGACCTGTTCCCCGACTCGCATCTGGGGGAAGACCTGTACCGCATCGGGCCGCTCGACGCCGCCTGAGGAACACCCAATCTTGTTCGTCCCGCCAAGCGCCGGGCGCCCGCGCGCCGTCGGCCGAACGGAGGACCCGTGAACGACATCTTCGCCACCCTTGAATCGGAAGTCCGCAGCTACAGCCGAACGTGGCCGACCACGTTCGACCGCGCGGTCGGCAGCTACCTCTACGACGTGGACGGCACCGGCTACCTCGACTTCTTCGCAGGTGCCGGCGCGCTCAACTACGGCCACAACAACCCGGCCCTGAAGCAGAAGCTGCTCGACTACATCGCGCGTGACGGCGTGACCCACGGCCTCGACCAGGCCACCAAGGCCAAGGCCGAGTTCCTGGAGAGCTTCAACTCCAACGTGCTCCAGCCGCGCGGCCTCAACTACAAGGTCCAGTTCCCCGGCCCGACCGGCACCAACTCGGTCGAGTCGGCGCTGAAGCTGGCCCGCAAGATCACCGGCCGCGAGTCGATCATCAGCTTCACCAACGCCTTCCACGGCATGACGCTGGGCTCGCTGTCGGTCACCGGCAACTCCATGAAGCGCGGCGGCGCGGGCATCCCGCTGGTGCACGCCACCCCGATGCCCTACGACGACTACTTCGACGGCCAGGTGCCCGACTTCCTGTACTTCGAGCGCATGCTCGAGGACAGCGGTTCGGGCCTCAACGAGCCGGCGGCGGTCATCGTCGAGACGCTGCAGGGCGAGGGCGGCATCAACTCGTCCCGTCCCGAGTGGCTGCGCGGCCTCTACGACCTGTGCCAGAAGCACGGCATCCTGATGATCGTCGACGACGTGCAGATGGGCTGCGGCCGGACCGGTCCGTTCTTCTCCTTCGAGGAGGCCGGCATCCAGCCCGACATCGTCTGCCTGTCCAAGTCCATCGGCGGCTACGGCATGCCCCTGGCGGTGACGCTGATCAAGCCGGAGCACGACGTGTGGGAGCCGGGCGAGCACAACGGCACCTTCCGCGGCAACAACCCGGCCTTCGTGACCGCCAGCGAGGCGTTCCGGCTGTACTGGTCGGACGACGAGCTGGAGAAGTCCACGATCGCCAAGGGCGAGCGGGTCGGCCAGGTGCTGGAGGAGATCGCCGCCGAGCACGGTGGCGCGATCGCCAAGGGCCGCGGTCTCGCCCGCGGTCTGGGCTTCGAGGACACCAACGTGGCGGGCAAGGTCTCCAAGGCCGCGTTCGACCGGAAGCTCCTGATGGAGACCTCCGGCCCGTCCAGCGAGGTCCTGAAGATCATGCCGCCGCTGACCGTCTCCGACGAGGAGCTGGAGAAGGGCCTGGCGATCGTTCGCGACTCCGTCAAGTCCGTTCTCGCCTGATTCCGACGCTGATCGCACGGGGTCGGGAGGGTGAAAAGGCCGTCGATCGGCTTTCGCCTCTCCCGGCCCCGGCATGTCGTGCGGCAAGCTGCGTGTGGGCCAGTACCCGCGCAGTGCACCACTGAACAAAGATTCGCAGGAGGAAACGTGATCGTCCGGCACCTCTCGGATATCGAGGACACCGACGCCGACATCAAGACCGAGAACTGGCGCAGCAAGCGCATTCTCCTGGCCAAGGACAAGCTGGGCTTCTCGGTGCACGAGACCACGCTCTACGCCGGCACGGTGAACGACTTCTGGTACGCCAACCACATCGAGGCCGTCTTCATCACCGAGGGTGAGGGCGAAGTCGAGAACAAGGCGACCGGCGAGGTCCACCAGCTCAAGCCGGGCTCGATCTACGTGCTCAACGACGCGGACAAGCACCAGGTCCGCCCGAAGACGACCATGAAGACCGTGTGCGTGTTCAACCCGCCGGTCACCGGTCGTGAGGTCCACGACGAGAACGGGGTCTACCCGCTGATCGTCGAGGACGACGTCGCCAGCTGAGTTAAGCGACGCGCGCGGCGGGTACCCCGAGCACAGGGGGGACCCGCCGCGCTGTCTTTGACCACCAGGGTTTTCCCCACGCGTCGACGTGGGGGAACGCGGGCACTTGACGTGTGCCGCTTCTTACCGAGGAACCGAGAACGGCGGGCGGTGTCCACCAGGACATCGACCCGCTCCGGCGGGAATTCGCGAAGGAGGCGCAACCCATGACCCTCGCTGATCTGAGCACCACGGACCGCTACCCCACCCGGGGCTCCGATTCGACGCTGCTCGATCGGACCGATCCGACCGTCTGGTCCGGTGTCAGCACCGGCCCGGCCGCGCGAGACGAGTTGGCCGCTCACGACGCCAAGGGCTTCCACGTGGTGGAGGGACTGCTGTCCCCCGCCGAGGTGCAGGCGCACTGGCAGGAGTTGGAGAGGCTGATGCGCGATGAGAGGGTCCGCAACGACGAACGCACCGTCGTCGAACGTTCGTCGAACGAAGTCCGCTCCATCTTCGAAGTTCACGAGATCAGCGAACGGATCGGGGCGCTGGCTCGCGATCCGCGAGTGCTGGACCGCGCCCGGCAGATCCTGGGCTCGGACGTGTACGTGCACCAGAGTCGGATCAACTTCATGCCCGGCTACCGCGGTACGGGTTTCTACTGGCACTCGGACTTCGAGACGTGGCACGCCGAGGACGGCATGCCGGCCATGCGCGCGGTCAGCATCTCGATCGCGCTGACCGACAACTACCCGTTCAACGGCGGTCTGATGATCATGCCGGGCGCGCATCGCACGTTCGTGTCCTGCGCCGGTGAGACCCCGGAGGACAACTACAAGTCCTCGCTCAAGCAGCAGAAGGTCGGCGTCCCGACCGAGGACAACATCACCAAGCTGGCCTACGAGCACGGGATCGAGCAGTTCACCGGCCAGGCGGGCTCGGCCCTGTGGTTCGACTCCAACTGCATGCACGGCTCGGGCAACAACATCACGCCCTACCCGCGCTCGAACATCTTCATCGTGTTCAACAGCGTGGACAACGCCCTGGTCGAGCCCTTCGCGGCGAAGTCCCCACGACCGAACTACGTCGCCTCCAGGGACTTCACCCCCCTGAGGCGCTGATCTGGGCCCTGCCCGGAGCCTTCCCGCGAGGGCTCCGGGCGGGGAGCCGCGCGGCGATTCGAATCTCGCGCGAAATTCGAGGGCTGAACTTCGGGCTCGAATTTCGCGCGAAATTCGAATCCACCCGCGGGACCGCACCGTCGGAGCAGGCTCAGCGGACGGGGTGCGCGGCGAGGACTCCGCCGACCTCCGCTGCTGCTGCCGGGTCCAGGAGGGGGTACCTGCCTCCGGCGACGAAGCGCTCCGAGAGCTCGAAGGTGATCGTCTCGCCCTCCGCCAGGAAGGTCGCCGTGGCCTGGGCGTTCGTCGCGACGTTGTCCGGGTGCGTGATGGCGATGTCCGCGTAGGTCGCCGCGAGGTACGGGCTGGCGAACTGCGTGAACGAATCGCCCACCATGCGCACCGGTTCGGTGATCATGCCGGGTTTGGGCGAGGACTTCAGGTGCAGCGGCTGGTGGAAGTCGCTGGGCTTGAACTGCGTGTTGTCCGCTCCCCCGTCCGGCGCCAGCGAATAGGCCTGGATCGGCACGGTGCGGTCCTGGCCCAGCAGGTCCGGGATGTCGGCGCTGTGCGGGTACTGCCGCGACGGCGCCATCTTCCAGGTGCCGGTGATCCCCGGCGACAGCCGCTCCGCGAGCTGGTAGACCATCGTCGCGCCGCCCTCGTGGGTCCAGTGCGTGTCGATGTCGTGGTAGATCGGGCGCCCGTTGCGCTCGGCGGTCTGCCGCAGCGGGGCGCGCAGATCGATCGCCCCCGTCGCCTTCGGGACCTCGCGCCAGAACGCCTCCCGCTCGGCGGCGGAGCAGTCCTCGCCCGGGTAGCTCTCCGGCAGGTGCTCCGGGTACACAGTGGACTTGTCAGGGGCGATGACCAGCTGGAACTTCCGGCCCGAGGACTCCACGGCCTTGCGCCAGGCGCGCAGCCCGGCGATCACCTCCTCGGTCGACCGGGACGGGACGCAGCGGTAGGACACGTCGTGGCCCAGGTACAGCCAACCGTCCTTGCCCTCGATGACCGGCGGGAACACGCTCTCGTCGATCGGCGGCTTCGCGTCCACCTGCCCGGCGCCCACCGGCGAGCTGTGTGAACCGCCCGCCAGCGGAGCCGGTTCGCCGAACACCCCCCTGCTGATGCCGTTGACCGCCTGCACCGCGCCCTTGCGGAACGGCAGGTGATCGGTGGCCCACCCGTTCAGCCCGGTGAAGAACCCGAAACCCTCGGTGATGCTGGGGAACTCGGCCAGCGGCCGGTTCTCCAGCTGCTCCGGCCGCGCGCCGAACAACCAGCTGCTCAACGGGGCGCTGAAGAACGCCAGCGCGCAGATCAACGCCACCAGCTGACGCCTGCCGTGCCGAGGCCGGTGCAGCGGGTGCTCCCGCGGCAACCAAGCCTCGTGCACCGGCGGCAGCTCAGGAATCCTCACGTCGCTCACGCCCTCAGAACTGGTAGTACAGGAACGGGCTGAACGTGCCGGTGGCGACCAGCAGACCCGAGTAGCCCAGGCCCGCCGTGAGCACCGCCGCGCGCACCGCGTACGCCTCGCGGGTGCGGACGGCCTCCAGGAAGGGGCCGGTTCCCGAGCCCGCGGGCAGCAGCACCACGATCAGCGCGACCAGCAGGAAGAACAGGCGTTGGTGGGTCACTGACGCGGAGACGATGTCGGTCAGCCCCGCCAGGTCCGGCACCAGCATGTGCCCCAGCATCCCCAGCGCGCTGCCCAGGTCCGGCGCGCGGAAGAACACCCAGCCGACCACCACCAGCAGCATCGTCAACGCGCGCCGGCCCAGCCGGAAGCGCCAGTCCGAAGGTGCCGTCGACCAGCCGAAGCGGCGTTCCAGCACCAGCAGCGAACCGTGGAAGAGCCCCCACACCAGGTACGTCCACGCCGCGCCGTGCCAGAAACCGGTGAGCACGAAGATGATCGTCAGGTTCCGGTAGGTCTTCGCGGTGCCCAGCCGGTTGCCGCCGAGCGGGATGTAGACGTAGTCGCGGAACCAGCGCGACAGCGACATGTGCCAGCGCCGCCAGAACTCGGTGATCGTCACCGACGAGTAGGGCCGCGCGAAGTTCTCCGGCAGCCGGAACCCCAGCATCCGGCCCAGCCCGATCGCCATGTCCGAGTAGCCGGAGAAGTCGAAGTACAGCTGCATCGTGTAGCCGATCGCTCCCAGCCAGGCGATCGCGAACGTCATGTCGTGGGCGGGAGTCGCGAAGCAGGCGTCGACCATCGGCGCCAACGTGTCGGCGATGACGACCTTCTTCGTCAGGCCCCACGCGAAGCGCGGAAAACCGGCCGCGATGTCGTCGAGCCGGTGCGTGCGGCGCTGCGGGAGCTGATCGGCGATCTCCCGGTAGCGCACGATCGGACCCGCCACCAGCTGCGGGAACATCGCGATGTAGGTGATGAACGAGACCGGGTCGCGCAGCGCGGGCCGCTCGCCCCGGTAGATGTCCACCACGTAGGAGATGTGGTGGAACGTGTAGAACGAGATCCCGATCGGCAGCGCCAGCTGCAGCACCGGGTAGTCGCCGCCGAACCAGCGCGCCAGCACCGCCAGCTGCTCGGTGGCGAAGCCCGCGTACTTCCAGACCAGCAGGATCGTCAGGTTGAACGCGACCACGCCGACCAGCAGCCACCGGCGGCGTTCCCGCTGGCCCGGCCACTCGGCACCCGGTTCCAGGCGACGGCCGGCCAGGAAGTTCACCGCGATGCACGCCAGCAGCAGCAACGTCGTGCCGCCCGCGCCGCTGGCGTAGAACACGAGGCTGGCGACCGCGATGACGACGTTGCGCCCGCTTCGAGGTGCCACCAGCACGACCGCGAGCACGGCCGGCAGGAAGTACCACAGGAACAGCGGTGAAGCGAACGACATGAAGGGCCTCGGTTGCGGGAGGCCCACGCCTCCTCGGTCGGTTACCGGAGAAGGAGCCTAACCGAGGCCCGCACGCCGCATGCCCGGAATGGACCGGGCTCTCACCCTCACCTGATCCGGCGCCGCCTGGCCACCTCGGACAGCACCACACCGGCCGCGACCGAGGCGTTGAGCGACTCGACACCGGTGGACATCGGGATCGACACGGTCTGGTCGCAGGTCTCCCGCACCAGGCGGGACAGGCCCCGGCCCTCCGAACCGACGACGACCACCAGCGGACCGGTGGCCAGCTCCAGCTCGTCGGAGGTGATGTCGGAATCGGCGTCCAGGCCGATGACCATCAGCCCGGCTTCCTTGTAGTCCTTGAGCGTGCGCGTCAGGTTGACGGCCTTGGCGACCGGCAGCTTCGCCGCCGTGCCCGCGCTGGTCCGCCACGCCACCGCCGTGATGCCCGCGCTCCGGCGCTGGGGCACGACCACGCCGTGCGCTCCGAACGCCGCCGCCGAGCGGATCACCGCGCCCAGGTTGCGCGGGTCGGTGACCCCGTCCAGCGCCACGATCAGCGGCGGCAGACCGGTGTCGTGCGCGGCGGTCAGCACCTCGCCGGGGTGGGCGTACTCGAACGGCGGCACCTGCAGGGCCAAGCCCTGGTGCATCGCGTTGCTGGTCAGCCGGTCGAGCTCCACGCGCGGCACGTCGAGCACCGGGATGCCGCGGTTCTTGGCCTCCCGGACCGCCTCGGTGACGCGGTCGTCGACGTCGATGCCCTGCGCCACGTACAAGCCGGTGGCCGGGACGCCCGCGCGGATGCACTCCACGACCGGGTTTCGCCCGGCGACGAGTTCCGGCGCGTTCTCGGCCGACGCCTGGCGCTTCGCGCGCTGCTGGTCGGCCTTGGCGCGCTGGTCGGCGCGCTTCTTGGCCGGGTGCGTGACGCGCTCCTCGGCCTTCGGCGTCGGGCCCTTGCCCTTGAGACCGCGGCGTCGCTGCCCGCCGGAGCCGACGACCATGCCCTTCTTGTTGGTCTTGCGCACACCGCCGCGGCGCTTGTCATTGCCGGCCACGAGTTACCCGTCTTTCAATGTCCACGTCGGACCGTCGGGGGTGTCCTCGACGGCGATCCCGCCCTCCTGCAACCGGTCCCGCAGCAGGTCGGCGGTGGCGAAGTCGCGCTCCGCACGCGCCTTCTGGCGCTGTTCGAGCACCAACCGCACGACTTCGCCGAGCGCGTCGTACGCGGCGTTGCCGCCGTCCTCGGCCCACTGCGGCGACAGCGGGTCCAGGCCGAGCACGCCGGTCATCGCGCGCACCGCGGAGGCGGCGGCGCGGGCCGCCTCGTCGTCACCGCGGTCCAGCGCGGCGTTGCCCTCGCGGACCGCCGCGTGCACGGCGGCGGTGGCCTGCGGGGTGCCCAGGTCGTCGTCGAGGGCCTGGGCGAAGTCCTCGGAGACCTCGCTCGGCTCGACCGAACCGGTGCGGTCGACGACCTTGCGGACGAAGTTCTCGATCCGGCCGAACGCCGAAGCCGCCTCCTTCAGACCGGCTTCGGAGAACTCGATCGTCGACCGGTAGTGCGGCGTCACCAGGTAGTAGCGCAGCTCGACGGCGCGGGCGCGCTCCAGCACCGCCGGGATGGACAGCACGTTGCCGAGCGACTTCGACATCTTCTCGCCGCTCATGGTGACCCACGCGTTGTGCATCCAGTACTGCGCGAACCCGTCACCCGCCGCGTTGGACTGCGCCAGCTCGTTCTCGTGGTGCGGGAACACCAGGTCCAGGCCGCCGCCGTGGATGTCGAACTCGCCGCCCAGGTAGAAGGTGGCCATCGCCGAGCACTCCAGGTGCCAGCCCGGACGACCGTGACCCCACGGCGTCGGCCAGCTCGGCTCACCCGGCTTGGCGCCCTTCCACAGCGTGAAGTCGCGGGGGTCGCGCTTGCCGGAGGCCAGCGACTCGCCCTGCTGCACCTCGTCGAGGCGCTGCCCGGACAGCCGGCCGTACTCGTCGCCGTAGGAGGAGACGTCGAAGTAAACGTCACCGCCGGAGGCGTAGGCGTGACCCTTGTCGATCAGGCGCTGGATCAGGTCGATCATCTGCGTGACGTGCCCGGTGGCGCGCGGCAGCACCGACGGCGGCAGGCAGCCCAGCCGGTCGTAGGCCGACTCGAAAGCGCGCTCGTGCGTGGACGCCCACTCCCACCAGGGCCGACCGGCGTCGGCGGCCTTGGTGAGGATCTTGTCGTCGATGTCGGTGACGTTGCGCACCAGGCGCACGTCGTAGCCCGAGTGCTGCAACCAGCGCCGCAGCACGTCGAAGTTCAGCCCGCTGCGGACGTGACCGACGTGCGGAACGCCTTGCACGGTGGCACCACAGACATAGATCGACGCCACTCCGTCGCAGCGCGGGTGGAACTCGCGCGTCGTGCGGGTCGCTGTGTCATGTAGGTGCAGGCTCACGCCCCCGATGGTACGGGGAAGCACTTCGGGGCAATCACGACAGGCCGATTGTCGTCAACGGCGATCTGGAAGGTGGGACGCCTCAGCTCAGCAGATCTCCGACCGCCTCGATCAAGCCGGTCGGGCGCTCGGCGGTGGGAGCGGGGTCGACGATCGCGACCTCGCACCCGACACCGGCCGCACCGCCGTCGGCCTCCTCGCTGTCACCGACCATCAGCGCCTCCTCGGGAGCGACGCCGAGGCGCTCGCAGGCCCGCAGGAAGATCTTCGGGTCCGGCTTGATCACCTCTTCGAGGTAGGACAGCAGGAACTCGTCGACGTGCTTGCTGATGTCCAGCCGGTCGAAGGCCGGGCGGATGTCGAAGGCGATGTTGCTGATCACGCCGACCTTCACGCCCTGCTCGTGCAGCCGGCGCAGCACCTCGGCGGTGTCCGGGTACGGGGTCCACTGATCGGGGTCGATCAGCCGCGCGTAGAGACTCTCGGCCTGCGCGTCCGGGACTCCGGAGCTGCGCAGCACCTCGACGTAGACCTTGCGGTGCAGCACGGGGTCGAGGTCGCGGTTGTCCCAGGCTTCGATGAACTCGTCACCGAGCTCGGTGATCCGGCCGGTCGGAGCGGTCATCCGGCGCATGATCTCGGCCTGCGCGGAGAGGTCGAAGGGGCTGCCGTCGGCGTCGGTGAGGTCGGAGTACCAGGACGGGTTCTCCTCCAGGCGGAACAAGGTGCCGGAGAAGTCGAAGATCACCGCTCGCAGAGTCACACCAGCAACGGTATGCGGGTTCGGCGAAGCGGACATGAACATGCGGTCAACCTCACGACCAGGAGCGAGGAATTCCCCCGTTCGCCGCGTCCCGCTCCGGGAGCGGGCGGTTCCGGCCCGAACCGCCCGTGATCGACGTCCTGCTCAGGCTAGAGCTGCCCGCACTGGACGCGAGATTCCGCATTGTGGAAGTGGCGGCTCTGGTCGTTCTTCATCGGGAGGACTATGGCCGCAACGCTCGCCGAGGCGCTCAGCCACAGCAGCACGACCGCCAGCGCGAGGTCGAGCTCGTCGCCCAGCGACCAGAGCACGACCGACACCGGCCACATCACCGAGGGCTGCACAACGAGCAGCCGACGCACCCACCGGTTCCGCTCGATCAACATGGTTCGAGCATCGCGCGCCGGGACCCCGGATCAGAAGAGCGCCACCCCTGAGTTTTCCCGGACTCCAACTACCCGACACACCGGGGTACCTGCCCGTTGACTCAGCGGAAAACCAACGCCGTCGCGACCGCCGCGATGCCCTCGCCACGACCGGTCAGGCCCAGCCCGTCCGAGGTGGTGCCCGCGACCGACACCGGAGCTCCGACCGCCTTCGACAGCACCTGCTGCGCCTCCTCGCGACGCTTGCCGATGCGCGGGGCGTTGCCGATCACCTGAACCGCCGCGTTGCCGATCGCGTAGCCGGCGGCGTCGATCCGGGAGCGGACCTCCTCCAGCAGCTCCGCGCCGTGCGCCCCCGCCCAGCGGTCGTCGCCGGTCCCGAACACCGCGCCCAGGTCGCCCAGGCCCGACGCCGACAGCAGCGCGTCGCACAGCGCGTGCGAGGCCACGTCGCCGTCGGAGTGCCCGGCGCAGCCGTCCACGCCCGGCCACTGCAGCCCGGCGATCCAGCACTCGCGCCCGGCCTCGACCGGATGCGCGTCGACACCCTGCCCGACGAACGGCAGACGATCAGTCACTTGGGGGAACTCTCCTCGGTGGCCAGCACGGCCTCGGCGACCGCCAGGTCGAAAGCGGTCGTGATCTTCAGGGCGTCGGGATGTCCGTCGACGGTGCGCACCTTGCCGCCGACGCGCTCGACCAGCCCGGCGTCGTCGGTGGCGATGTCGCCCGCGGCGGCGTAGGCCTGCCGCAGCACGTCGATGTTGAAGCCCTGAGGGGTTTGCACCGCACGCAGCGGTGCGCGGTCGACGGTCTCCACGACCGTTCCCGACTCGTCGACCTTCTTGATCGTGTCCGTCACGGGGAGTACCGGGATCACGGCGGGCGCACCGGCCTCCACCGCTGACACGACATCGCGGATCATGGTCGCCGGGGTGAAGCACCGCGCGGCGTCGTGCACCAGCACGACCCGGGCATCCGGAGCCACCTCGGCGACAGCGCTCAGCGCCAGGCGCACCGAGTCGGTTCGCTCGGCGCCGCCTGGCACCACATGCGCGTTCGGCAGCGTGGCGAGCTCGGCCGCCACGACCTCGACCTGGTCGGGCGGCGAAGCCACCACGACGTGCTGCACGCAGCCCGAGTCCAGCAGGCCCCGGACCGCGCGCAGCAGTAAAGACTCACCCTTCACCGGAACCAGCGCCTTGGGCGTGCCCAGCCCCAAGCGCACCCCGCGACCAGCTGCGGGGACCAGCGCGACAACGCTCACGCTTCAGCCGTTTCCGATGATCAAACCGCGGCGGCGAGGACTTCGTCCAGCAGTGTTTCCGCCTTGCCTTCGTCAGTGCCCTCCGCCAGCGCCAATTCGCTGACCAGGATCTGACGGGCTTTCGCCAGCATTCGCTTCTCGCCTGCGGACAGGCCACGATCCTTCTCGCGTCGCCAGAGGTCGCGCACCACTTCGGCCACCTTGTTCACATCGCCGGAGGCGAGTTTCTCGAGGTTGGCCTTGTACCGACGAGACCAGTTCGTGGGCTCCTCGGTGTGCGGGGCCCGCAACACGTCGAAGACTCGATCCAGACCCTCTTGACCGACGACGTCCCGAACACCGACGATCTCGGCGTTGTCAGCGGGAACGCGCACCGTCAGGTCGCCCTGCGCGACCTTGAGGACGAGGTACTGCTTCTCCTCGCCCTTGATCACGCGAGTCTCGATTGCTTCGATGAGCGCGGCACCGTGGTGCGGGTAGACGACGGTCTCTCCGACCTTGAAAACCATGTGTCCTCTGCCCCTTTCGCTACCCCCACTTTAACACGTAGGGCAACTGGGCCTCGACCACCTCACCATCCGTAATTGCAGGTCAGAGCATGGACGGGACTTGACAAGACCCGCTCCGACGTGCAAGGCAGCCCTCTTCGGCCCTGTGAAACCATCCACTATGGACCGTCCGGACGGGTGGTCTCCCGGGCCTGTCGGAGCCCCGCGATACGTAGTTCGGCAAGCCCCTGCACGACCCCCCCGGGGGTGGGGATTAAGCTCCACGTGGTTGTCCGGCAATCAGGAAGGGACGCTGCAACCGTGAGCCGCCCTCAGCACCTCAAGGCCGTCCGCCTGCGGTTGATCCCGGCCGCACTCGGACTCGGCGCCGTCGTCGCCCTCGCTGGCTGCAGTGCCGGTCAGATCACCGAGACCGACACGCAGGTCGCCGCAGTCAACGGCGGCAGCGGTGACGCGAAGCAGGTCGCCGTCCGCAACGCCACGCTCTCCTTCCCGACCGAGGGCGCGTTCTACCGCGCCGGCTCGTCGGCGCCGCTGGAGCTCGTCCTGAGCAACGAAGGCCCGAACGACAAGCTCGTGCAGGTCACGAGCCCGTACGCGGCATCGGCGCAGGTCAGCGGCATCAGCGACCTTCCGAGCCGCACCGCTCTGCACGCGACCGGGTCGTCGGCGCAGCCGACGAGCGCCGGCCAGCGCACGGTGCAGATCACGCTGAACGGGCTCAAGCAGGACATCACGCCCGGCGTGACCATCCCGGTGACGTTCGTGTTCGCTCAGGCCGGTCAGGTCACCGTGCAGGTGCCGATCGGCGAGGACCACAACCCGCGCCCGGAGCACGGCAGCCCCGCCCCCGGAGGCCACCAGGCCGGCGGCGGTCACTGACCCGAGAACCTCACCTGAAGCCCGGGAGCGCCACGAGCGCCCCGGGCTTCAGCGCGTTCACACCCCGTCCCACCCCCACACCACCCG
>NZ_SMKS01000062.1:0-34188 GCF_004348435.1 Saccharopolyspora terrae
TGCCCGTCTCGGTCAGCGGAGCGTTACGGTGACACACGAGGACCTCCTGGTGATCGGTGCAGATTGTGGTGATCCACACCGAACCCGGAGGTCCTCACTCATTCCAAGATCATCCGACCCCGTGTCACCCGTTCACAACCTCCCAAGGCACTACAGCTAGGAGTCGGTCGAGAACGCGCGGTGCGGGACTCGGCCTGCACCGCTGCGCGAAGCGCGTCCTCAGCGGTTCCTAGAAGTAGCCGATCCACATCGCACCGACCACGAGGAAGGTGGTGATGGACAGCGTCGCCGTGATCATCTCGGCGTGACGTGCGGTCATGGTGGTTCCTCGGGTGGGCTCAGGTTCGGGTGGTGGCGCGGCCGGGGTGACCGGCAGCGGCGTGCGGATCGGGGAGGTGCCGGGGCGAGCGGGCAGCGGGCGCCCCACCCAGGGGCGGGTGGCGGTCGGGCGCGTGTTGTGCCTGCCGCGGGAGTGCTGCCTGCGCCGTGCCTTCCGGTGGACCTGTGCGGTGTTCAAACCAGCGCCCCCTCGCGGCCGATCATCCTAATGCGTCGCGGGCAGGAGGCTCCCTCCGCCTGCCCCGAACGGCGTCGGGACCGTTGATCTGTTCGGTCGACCGCCGACGAGGTGGGTATGCCCGCGCACCCGAGTGCTGGGCTCAATCTGACAGCGGCCGGTGCAGAAGTTAAGCGCTGATGTCCGGCGCGCCCGAATTACGCTGAATTGCACCCGTTCGGCCGCCGCCGGTCACTCAACGTGACGTAGCTGCTGAACTGCGCGAAAGCGGTCCAGGTCAGTCGCTCTCGACGAGGTCCAGGAACTGCCAGTGACCGTCGGAGAGCCCGGCGAGCAGCTTGCCGCAGTTCTTCAGCACGCCCGGTCCCGAGGTCACGTGCTGGGTGCCTCCGTGCAGATCGCGGAAGAAGCGCTGCAGGACGCTGCGACGCAGCGCCGCCGTGCCCGCCCACTTGTAGACGGTCTGGCCCACCTCGTGCACCGACGAGATCGCGTTGCTCAGCATCAGCCGGGTCAGCGTCTCCTGCTCGGTGCTCAGGCCGCGGCCGTCGTCGAGGGTGTCCTCGCACTGCTGCCAGGTCTCGAACGCGAACGCCCGCGCCGCCCGGAACTTCGCTTCGGCCCGGGCGTATTCGGCGTGGAACTGCTGGCTGTCGACCGCTGCCCGCGGCGTGCCGGTCTTGGTGGCCGCCAGCGCGCGCATCTCGTCGAGCATCCGGCGGCCCACGCCCAGCGCCCACCCCGCGTGGCAGATGCCCGACATGTTCGCCAGCCCCAGCCGGTACAGCGCACCACCCATCCTGGGCGAGGTGCAGATCGCCTCGTAGGCGTAGGAGGCGGGCACGAACACGTCGCGGATGCTGTAGTCGATGCTGCCGGTGGCGCGCAGGCCCATCACGTCCCAGTTGTCCTGCAGCGCGACCTGCTTGACCGGCAGCGTGAACACCAGCGTGCGGCCTTCCTCCGCGCAGTGGGCGGCGGTGTGGATGTGGGTCGCCATCGACACGCCGGAGGCGAACTGCCAGTCCCCGCTGATCCGGTACCCGCCCTCGGTCTTCACGGCCGTGCCGGGTTTGGTGACCTGCCCGGCGATGAGCGCGTGGTGTCCTCTTCGGACGTTCGGGTACAAGTCGTGCACCACGTCCCAGCCCAGGTAGGCCGGCGTGGTGCCGGTGGCGAGCTGGAGCGCCATGAACGCCCAGCCCGCGGAGGCGTCGAAGTAGCTGACCTCGGCGATGGTCTCCAGCGCCTGGCGCGGGGAGAACTCGTCACCGCCGAGCTCGACGGGGATCCCGATGCGGAAGATCCCGGTGTCGACGAGAGCCTTGGCGGACTCGTCGCTGAGCCTGCCGATCTCCTCGCTGTGCTCGGCGTGGTCCTCCAGCAGCGGGCCGATGACCCGGACCCGCCCGATCAGTGCGTCGAACTCATCGCTGACGTGCAAATCGCCCATGGTGCAGTCCTTCTCCGCGCGTGCCGGTGAACCCGTTCAAGCAGTGGAGCGCCCACGTCAGGTCCCCGAGGACGCTACAGGCGGGTGCTCGGAGGCGGCCACCGACAAATGTCCTGCGCAGGCGGTCAGCTGGAGGACAGCACCGACTGGGAGGAGATGATCGTGCCGTTGGCGGGCGATGGTCAGCGCGGAGTCGTCGACGCGGTACACGTGCCGGTCGTTGCTCTCGGTCGCGTACCCGCTTCCGCTGGGGTAGGCGCGCAGCGTGATCGACCCGCTGTCGCTGGATCCGTAGTAGTACAGCGATCCTGCCGATCCGCAGATGTCCACATGGGACTGCGCGGTCTCGTAGGAGGCCACGCAACCGGTGGTGCGGACCGCGCTCGGCTGCGGGGCCTCGTAGGGCGCTGCGGGTGCGACGGGCGCTGCGGGCACTGGGATCGTGATCGTCGGCGCAGCGGGCAGGTAGGTCACGCACGCCGTCAGCGCCGGTGCGCTCAGCAGTACGAGCGCAGCGGCGGCGGCGCATGGCGGGGTCCTTCCGCGTGGTGGGGTGGACGAGGGGGATGCGGGGTGAGGTCGCGATGAGTCCGCATCCCCCTCGAAGCACGGGAACTTCGGCTGGGAGCCCGAGTTCCCGCTGTCATTGGGCTCCGGATCATCGAGCGCCGACCAGGGGCTTTGGTCCCGGGGCACCTGTGATGCGCTGACGTAACGTGGTCCCCAGGTGGTTGGACGTCCACCACGGAATTCCTGGGGGTGCGCGATGCACGCAGCGGCCGTGGCAGGAGGTGTCACGGCTGCCGCGTTGCTCACCGGGTGCGCTGCGGGGCAGCCGCCCCGGACCGTGTACGTCGAGGTCCCGGCACCGCCTGCACCGCCGCGAGCGCCGGTCGAACAGCCGCGCGGCGACTGCGGGACCGATCCGGCCCGGATGAGCGAGAGGACCAAGGCCCAGTGCGGTCTCGTGGTCCGGGAGAGCGCCGATCGTCACTGCGACGATCCGGAGTGGTGGGACTTCTACGACCCCGCCGACGTCCACAGCTACCTCCGGCTGTGCACCGACGGCCCGATCCCGGTACCGGTACCGGTGCCGGTGCCGTACGAAGTGCCGATCACGCCGTCGACGAGTCCGCCCTCGGAGCCGCGCTCGTCGGTCGAGTCGGAGGTGGAAGCGCCGGAGACATCTCCGCCCGAGCCACCGGAGTACCGGCCCCCGGAACCGGCCACGAGCTCGGTCGAACCGAACACCGGGTCATCGGAGGATTCCCCGAGTTGGGAGGACCCGACTCCCGAGGATTCCGGCGGGTGAGCCGAACCGGTGGTTCAGCGCTCGATGACCGGGTTCCCGAGGACGTCCAGGGCGCCGGTGAGGTCGTCGACGGCGATGAGGCGATCCGGCGGGAACGTCTGATCCACCTTCACGACCGCGCCCGCGTCGATGCTGTCGTCGTCGATGAGCAGGTGCGGCTCGGCGTCGACGCCGAGCCCGAGCAGTTCGACACCCGCGTGCGCCGTGCCGTCGGCGAGCGGCTCGGGTGACGGGGACTGTGCGGGAATCGGCAGCGGTGGCAGCGGGTTCGGCTGCTGAGCGCCGGGCGGCGGAGCCGGTTGGCCGGGCACGGGCGCGCTTCCCGGCGCAGCGGGCGCGGCCGGGGCCGCCGGGGGAGCGGGTGGCGACGGCGGTGACTGCGGCTGCGGCTGCTGCGGGGCGGTCGGCTGCGGCGGTGCGGAGGCGACCGGCGGGAGTTCTTCCTCGTTGGCCGCCAGCGCCAGTCCGAGGACGGCCAGCGCTGCGGCAACGGCGGCTCCGGACACGGCCGCACGTCGCGGTCCGCCCACGGCGTTGACGACCCCGCCGACGACTCCGCCGCTCCCGGCACCCACCGCGGTGAGGTAACCGGCCGCGGTTGCGCTGCCGATCACCAGGGGAGCGATGAACACGCGCAACGCTCCGTTGATCTCCACCAGTTCTGCGGCCAGCGCGCTGCACCGGTCGCAGTCGTCGAGGTGCGCCTCGACCCGCGAGGTCTCCCGCTTCGCCAGGCCGCCGCGCGTCCACGCGCCGAGCCGCTCGACGTTCTCCCGGCAGCGCTCCTGCTCGGCGGCCAGGCTTCCCAGGTGCACCTGCAGGAACGCCTGCTTGAGGCCCTCCCGCGCGCGGTAGGCCAGCGCGGACACGCCGTTGGGCGTCATCCCCAGCAGCGGAGCGACCTTCGCCGGGGACTCGCCCTCGATCTCGACGTGCCAGAGCACCATCTGCCAACGCTCGGGAAGCTTCGCGAACGCCGCAGCGACCAAGGACCGGTCCTCGCCATCGACGGTGGTGTCCTGGAACGGCTCCGAGATGTCGATGCCGGGCACCGTCTCCAGGTCCTCGGCGTACTGCAACCGCTGCTGCTTGCGGGTGCGGTCGTAGGCGGCGTGCCGGACGGCGGTCAGCAGGTAGGCGCGGAACGCCGAGGTCGGTCCGCGTTGGTCGCGCAGCAGGTCGAGGACCTTCGCGAACGCCTCGGAGACGACGTCGTCGGCCTCGGCGGTCGATGTGGTGACCTGGCGGGCCATGCTGTGCGCGGCGGCGACGTGCCGCTCGTAGAGGCTTCCGTAGGCCCCGGTGTCGCCGTCGCGCACCGCCTCGATCAGCTCGCCGTCGCTGCGCTCCTGGGAGCCAGCCTCCGTCGGTAACGCCGCCATGCCAGCCCCCTGCTCGCGATCTTGATCATCACTGCCCGGGCACAATTGCTACCCGGGCCAGGGCGGCGGTGGTCGGCGACGACCCCATTCGTTGCGCCTTCGTGACCGCGTGTTGCTCCATTCGTATGGCGCGCAACGGCTTCCGACGGTCTACGGCGATGGGCGGAACATCGCAGCCCTGGAACGCCCGAAGATCACGAACGGGTCAGAACGGTCAATTCGCGAGTTGCAGCCGGTGATTCGTCGGACGGGGCAGGACGTGCACCCAGCTGCCCGCGTCGGTGAACACCAGTCCGCACTCGCGCAGATCCGCCAGGCGGGAGTGCACCTGCCCGCCGAAGCGAGCCGCGAGCACCGACAGGGGGCAGGGGGCGTCCACGTACCGCAGGAGCTCCGCCGCTTCACCGGCGAAGACGTACTCGTGGCGACCGAAACCCGGCCGGTCGTCGAGGACGACGAGCGCGCCGCCGTCCTCGACGAGCTCCAGCAGGCCGAGCGGGTTGTCCCGCCGCCACGCCGCGACACCGGCCAGCAGCGCCGCTTCGGTGTCGTCGGAGATGCCGTCGCCGCACCGGACGGCGCTCTGCATCGGCGGAAGGTGGTGCAGAGCGGGGAACTGCGCCAGCACGCGCGAGTAGGAGCGGTCGGTCTCGCCGGGGAAGCCGTAGCGGTAGGTCCACTCCACCGACAGCCCCAGAGTCCGCGCGTCGCGGAGCATTCGGACGTTCCCGCAGCCCTCGGCGCGGCTGCCCGCCAGGCGCAGCACCCGGGTGCTGAGGTTGTCGATGCCGGGCCGGACCCGGCGGAACCCGGTGTCGCGCAGGCGCGACAGCCGCTCGTAGGACACCTCGGTGCTGATCTCGGCCTGCGACCGCATCGGACCCGCATCACCTTTCGCCACTCGTGCGGTGGAGCGGCGGGAAGCCGCCCCACCGCGCATCTCAGAAGTCCGGACGTCGTCCACGTCGCCTCGTCGCACCGCGAAGAACCCCAGTTCCATCCACCGTGCCAGGAGGGCCCTCGCGAAACCAGGCGAGATTCACCCGGACGTCGTCATCGTCTCATTCTCGGGTTTCCCGCTTTTCCGCTCGCTCGCCGAGAGGGTTTCCAGCAGCGCGTCGTAGGCGGGCTTGGGGGTGAAGTCGTCCCAGTAGATCGTCGCCGCGCCCTGGTTCGGGAACGTTCCGGGCACCCAGGAGTACTTGTCCGGCAACCCCCACACGGTGAACGAGTGGCAGCTGGAGACGTCCAGGCACGACTGCAGAGCGCGGCGGTAGTAGTCGGCCTGCTCGGTCAGCTGCTGCGGGGTGGGGGCTCCGCCCTGCGGCAGCGTCATGCGCACGTCGAGCTCGGTGATCGCGGTCTCCAGCCCGAGGTCGGCGAAGCGCTGCAGGTTCTGCGTGAGGTCCGCCGGGAACCCGTCGTCGAGGTTGAGGTGGGCCTGCGCGGAGAAGCCCTGCACCGGAACTCCCTGCGCCAGCAGGTCCTGGGCCAGCGCGTAGTAGGCGTCGCTCTTGGCGTTGTCGCCTTCCACGCCGTAGTCGTTGAAGAACAGCTTGGCGTTGGGATCGGCTTCGTGAGCCCAGCGGAAGGCATCGGCGATGATGCCGGGGCCGAGCTCGCGGATCCAGATGTTGTCGGTGGTGCGCAGGTTCCCGGACTCGTCGAAGATCTCGTTGGCCACGTCCCACTGCTGGATCCGCCCGGCGTAGCGGCCGACCACGGTGGTGATGTGCTCGTGCAGGATCTCGCGCAGCTCCTCCGGTGAGAAGCCGCCGTTCTCCAGCCATTCCGGGTTCTGGCTGTGCCACAGCAGGGTGTGCCCGCGCATCACCTGGCCGTGCTGCTCGGCGAAATCGACGATCGCGTCGGCGGTGCCGAACTCGTAGGTGTCGCGAGCGGGGTGGAGGTACTCCCACTTCATCTGGTTCTCCGGCGACAACGAGCTGAACTCGCGGGAGAGCACCTCCCGGTAGGGCTGGTCGGAGGTGAACGGGTCGGGGTAGGGCTGCTCGTCGTGGTGGCCGCCGCCGGCGACGGCGGAGCCGACGACGAGACCTTCCGGCGCGGCATCGCGCAGCGCGGGTGCCTGGGGTGCGGCTTCGGCGTGGACGGGTAGCAGCAGGACCGCTGCGGCTGCGGTCGTGGCGAGGCGAATCGGCTTCATTGCGGACTCCCGCGTTCTTTACTGGACCGGAACAGTTTCCGAAATGTTTCTAACAACACGCGATTTCGAAGACTATGGGCGCGCGCGAGGAAAGGTCAAGAACCGCAACTTTCGGATTTAAGGTAGGTGAAGTTCCCAGGCGTCGCCCGGCGAGGCGAGAAACTTGCCCCGAGGGTGGATTTCCACTCGGGTTGCGAAACATTTCGGGAAGGAATCCGATCGCGGGCTTCTCGCTGCGGAGCCGTGCATCGGGACGTGGGTCGAGGTCGGCACGGGTAGGTGGTTCTGGCCCGAACGGCCCATGATCGAAATCAGTTCTGCCCGGTCGGTGCGGACCACAACCCGCACGCTGCCGAGGGGGCCGGTGGGTGAGCGTCGGCTGCGGGAGGTATCAACCTCGCACACGGCTCCCGCTGGGCGGAAAGGAACGCTGGTCCGGGTTCCGGGAGGTACCCACATGATTCCGGGGCACGACACCGACATCGAAGAGGTGACCTGGAATGACAACGGCGTCAGGACAGTCCGGCCGCGCGCCGGAGACGAGTGCCCGGGGCGTGGCCGCGCTGTGCTGGGCGGCGGTGGCGCTGGAGGGCTACGACCTGGTGGTCCTGGGCGTCGTGCTCCCCAAGCTGCTGCGCGACCCGAGCTGGCAGCTCACGCCCGCGACCGCCTCGGTGATCTCCTCGGTCGGACTGGTGGGCGTGATGATCGGCGCGCTGTGCGTCGGGCCGCTGACCGACCGCTTCGGCCGCCGCAAGCTCATGATCACCACGGTCGCGCTGTTCTCCGCGCTGACCCTGGCGTGGCCCGCTGCTGTTCGGAACCCTGCGACTCCTGGCCGGTCTCGGGCTCGGCGGCGTCCTGCCGGTGGCGATCGCCCTGGTCAACGAGGCGTCCCAGGCCAAGGGCGGGAGCGCGACGACCACCCTGATGACCGGCTACCACGTGGGCGCCGTGGCCACCGCGCTGCTGGGGATCCTGGTGATCCCCGCGCTGACCTGGCGCGCGATGTTCGTCATCGGTGCGCTGCCCGCGCTGGTGCTGCTGCCGCTGCTGGCGCGCCACCTTCCGGAGTCGCTGCCGGCCACGGCCGAGGAGAAGGCCGCCCGCAGCCCCGTGGCGACCCTGTTCCGCGGCGGCTACCTGCGGTCCTCGCTGGCGTTCTGGGTGACCTCGTTCATGGGCCTGCTGCTGGTCTACGGGCTCAACACCTGGCTGCCGGAGATCATGCGCGCGGCCGGCTACGAGCTCGGTGCCGCGCTCGCGCTGCTGCTGACCCTCAACGTCGGTGCGGTGCTGGGTCTGCTGCTGGCCGGACGGGTTTCCGACCGCATCGGCGTGCGCACCTGCACGCTGATCTGGTTCACCGCCGCAGCCGTGTTCCTCGCCCTGCTGAGCGTGCGGCTGCCCGGCTTCGGCGTGTACGTCAGCGTGCTGCTGGCGGGTGTGTTCGTCTTCAGCACGCAGGTCCTCGTCTACGCCTACGTCAGTCACCACTACCCGGCTGTCGGACGGGCCACCGCGCTCGGCGCGTCCAGCGGAGTGGGGCGGCTCGGCGCGATCTGCGGGCCCCTGGTCGGTGGAGCGCTGCTCAGCGCGGGTCTGGCCTACCCGTGGGGCTTCTACGCGTTCGCGGCCGTCGCGGTCATCGGGCTGGTGTCGGTGACGTTCGTGTCGAACCGGCGACCCGCCTGACCCCTGACCGGGCCGGGGTGCGGACCCCGGCCCGGCATGTGGGACGCGAGCGGCGGTGCGTTGCAACGCGCCCGGTCGCGAGCGAGGATGTGCGGCATGACAGCCCAGGCCGGTCTCGTGGTGCGGTGCCACATCGACCTGTTGCGGGTGTGCAGCGCGATCTGTTGATCCACGGCTGAACAGCCGTCGGATCCGGAATCGTCCCTCCTGCACCGGTTCTCAGGCCGGTGCCCGCTCGCACGTCTCGCCCCGGGAGTCCTCATGCTGTCGTGTCCCGCCATGCCCTCGTTCAGTCCTCGGTGGACCGAGGAGGGCGGGCGTGGTTGAGTTCGCCGTGCTCACCGGGCACCTGAGTCCGAGGTCGCGGTCCGCGGCGGTGGCCCGCACCCTCCTCGACGAGCTGCGCCGCAGCGGCGCCGCGGCCACCGAGGTCGCGGTGGGGGAGCTGCCGCACTCCGCGCTGATGGCCCGGAACCACCGGCATCGCGCCGTGCACGCGAGTCTGCGGGTGGTCGCGGAGGCCGATGCGGTGGCCGTCGTGACACCCCGCTACGAGCCGCACGGCAGCGTCCCGCTGCGTTCCTGGCTGGCGATGTCGCCGAGCGAGGCGTTGGTAGGAAAGCCCGTGCTGCCTGTCGGTTTGGGCACCGTGCGCAGTCACTCCGTCGGTCTCGGCGGTGGTCTCGGTACCGCACGAGCGCTGCCCGCGACGTTCCTCTACGACCACTGGTTCACCGAAACCGGCGGGTGGAGCCCGGATCCGCGCGCCGACGACCTCCTCCGACGCGCGGCTCGAACCCTCCGGGCCTCCGCGATCGGCGAGATCGTCGCCGCGTGAACCGGTGATCAGATGCCGTGGACCTGCTCGCGCGCGGCGGCGTAGGCCGCCCGGACCGCGGCACCGCTGGTGTCGTCCCCGACGGTCCGGCGGGTGCCCGCGACCTCCCACTCCGGCGGCTCGGCGTTGCCGGAACGGGCCCAGGCGGCTTGCTTGGCCGCGCCGATGGCCACGTACTCGGCCGGTTCGGGGATGTCCACGTCGACGCCGAACAGGCCGGGGGCGATGGCCTGGACCGCCTCAGAACGGGCCGCGCCGCCGATGAGCAGCACCCGCCGGACCTCGGCGCCGGTGTCGCGCAGCGCGTCGATGGCGTCGGCCATGCCGCACAGCATCCCCTCCACAGCCGCGCGGGCGAGGTTCTGCGGCGTCATGTTCGCGCCGGTCAGCCCGGTCAGCGTGCCGGTGGCCTCCGGGAGGTTCGGAGTCCGCTCGCCCTCCAGGTACGGCAGCAGGCTCAACCCGCCGGAACCCGGCTCGGCCGCCAGCGCGAGGCGCGAGAGCCCCTCCAGGTCGGTGTCGAGCATGTGCGCGGTCGAGCTGAGCACGCGCGCGGCGTTGAGGGTGCACACCAGCGGCAGGTACCGGCCGGTGGCGTCGCAGAAGCCCGCGACGATGCCGGTCTGGTCGGCGCTGGGCTTCTCGGCGGGCGCGAACACCGCACCCGAGGTGCCCAGCGACACCACCACGTCACCGGGCTTGAGCCCCAGACCGAGCGCGGCGGCCATGTTGTCGCCGGTGCCGACGCCGATGGTCGCGCCCTCGATGCCCGGCAGCGTCGCTCGCGCGGCTTCGGCGTTGGGGCCCAGCAGCTTCGGCAGCTCCGGGGTGCGTCCGCCCATGGCCTCGGTGAGCAGTTCGGGCAGCCACTCGCCGGTGGTGGGGGAGTAGTAGCCCGTGCCGGAGGCATCGCCGTGGTCGGTCCAGCTCTGCTCGGGGCGTCCGGCGAGTTGCCAGCCGAGCCAGTCGTGCGGCAGCAGCACCTGCGCGACGCGGTCGGCGTTGTCCGGCTCGTGCTGCGCCAGCCACGCGAGCTTGGTGATGGTGAAGCTCGCGACCGGGACAAGACCGGTGCGGGTGGCGAGAGCCTCGGCCCCGTGGCGTTCGATGAGCTCCTCGGCCTGCGGGGCGGAGCGGGTGTCGTTCCACAGCAGGGCATCGCGGACCGGCTCGCCGGCGGAGTCCAGCGCGACCATGCCGTGCTGCTGGCCGCCCACCGACACCGCCTCGATGCGGCCCGGCGACTTCGCGACAACTTCGGCGATGGCGTTCTGCGCCGCCTCCCACCAGACCGCCGGGTCCACCTCGGTCCCGTCGGGGTGCGACGCCTTGGCCTCGGCGACGACCGCGCCGTCGTCGGCGTCGACGACGAGCGCCTTGGTGGACTGGGTCGACGAGTCGATGCCTAGCACCAGCATTGCGGATCATCCTTCGTGCTCGCGGAGTGCAAGCACTCCGGGGCCGGGTTCGTGCGGCGCTGGAACGCCGGAGTCGGTTCTGACCGGACACGATTGTGCGCGATCAGGACGCGGTCGTGCGAACACCCGGCCCCAGCACAGGGGTGCGCGGGCCGGGGTGCGGTGGGTCAGTTGGCGCCGAGGAGGTGGTCCATGGCGAGCTGGTCGAGGCGCTCGAAGTGCATGCCGCGAGCGGCCGCGGCCTCGACGTCGAGCTCCTCGGACAGCAGGTCGGACACCGATTCCCCGGCGCTGAGGGTCGGGGTGGACAGCTCGGCGACGCGAGCCGCCTCCAGCGCCTCCTTCACCCGCGGGTCCGCGCGGAAGGCCGCCGCGCGCTCCTTGAGGATCAGGTAGTTGCGCATGCAGCCGGCCGCCGAAGCCCAGACGCCGTCGTAGTCCTCGGTGCGCGGCGGCTTGAAGTCGAAGTGCCGCGGACCCTCGTAGCCGCCGTTCTCCAGCAGATCGACCAGGAAGAACGCGTTCCGCACATCGCCGGCGCCGAAGCGCAGGTCCTGGTCGTACTTGATGCCGTTCTGCCCGTTGAGGTCGATGTGGAACAGCTTGCCCGCCCACAGCGCCTGCGCGATGCCGTGCGCGAAGTTCAAGCCCGCCATCTGCTCGTGCCCGACCTCGGGGTTCACGCCGACGATGTCGCCGTGCTCCAGCTCGTTGATGAACGCCAGCGCGTGGCCGACGGTCGGCAGCAGGATGTCGCCGCGCGGCTCGTTCGGCTTGGGCTCCAGCGCCAGTTTCATGTCGTACCCGCGCTCCTTGATGAACGCGCAGACGGTGTCCACGGCCTCGCGGTAGCGGTCCAGGGCGGCGCGAACGTCCTTGGCCGCACCGGATTCGGAGCCCTCGCGACCGCCCCAGGCGACGAAGGTCTGGGCGCCGAGCTCGGCGGCGAGCTCGACGTTGCGCAGCACCTTGCGCAGCGCGAAGCGGCGCACGTCGCGGTCGTTGGCGGTGAAGCCGCCGTCCTTGAACACCGGGTGGCTGAACAGGTTGGTCGTCACCATCGGCACGGCGAGGCCGGTCTCGTCCAGCGCTCCCCGGAAGCGGGAGACGATGGCCGAGCGCTCGGTGGCGTCGGAACCGAACGGCACCAGGTCGTCGTCGTGGAAGGTGATGCCGTGGGCGCCCAGGTCGGAGAGCCGGTGCACGGCCTCGACCGGGTCCAGCGGGCTGCGGGTGGCTTCGCCGAACGGGTCGCGGCCGAGCCAGCCGACGGTCCAGAGGCCGAACGAGAACTTGTCCTCGCGCTTCGGGGTGAAGTCGGTCATGACTTGATGCTCCTCACGTCGTGGTGCAGTGCGATGGTGGTGCCGAAAATCGTTCAGCCGACGGCCTTCTCGGCCGCGGGGATGCGCAGCGGGTCGCGGAAGATCTCCTCGATGACGATGCTGCTGGCGCCGCGCACGGCGGCGGAGAACCCGTAGGTGGAGGCGGTGATCCGGCAGACCGCCGCGTCGCCGGCCACCGAGCGGTCGCGCAGTTCCCGCATCGCGGCGGGAACCAGGTAGGGCGCGACGGTGCCGAGGTAGCCGCCGAGCACGACGACTTCCGGGTTGAGCAGGTTGACCAGCATCGACACGCCGATGCCCAGCCACCTGCCGATCTCGTCGAAGCCGGCCATGGCCTCCGGCCCGCCGTCCTCGGCGCGCTGGCGCAGCGCGTGCGCCTGCTCCTGCGGGTCGACGTCCTGGTCGGCCAGGTCGGGTGCCGCCGCGCGCAGCACGGCGGGCAAGCCGATCTTGGTCTCCAGGCAGCCTCGGCGTCCGCATCCGCAGACCTGCCCGTCGAGGTCGACCGGGACGTGCCCGATCTCCCCGCTGAACCCGCCGGAGCCGCGCAGGAGCCGCCCACCGGTGATCAGGCCCGCGCCGACGCCGACCTCACCGGTCAGGTACACCAGGTCGGCGGCGGGCTGGGGCATGGAGTGCAGCTCGGCGAGGGCGGAGAGATTGGCCTCGTTGTCGACCACGATCGGCACGTCACCGCCGAGGCGCTCGCGCAGCGCTCCGGCGATCGGGATCGAGCGCCATTCGAGGTTGGGCGCGTAGCGCACCCGGCCGGTCTCGGCATCGACCAGGCCGGGCACCGCCACGGCGATGCCGGCCAGGAACGACGATCCGGTGCCCGCCAGCTCGGTGACGGCTTCGCGGGCGATCGCGGCGAGCCGGTCGAGCGTGGTCTCCGGGTCGGCGCGCATGGCGTCGAACCCGATCCGCCGCTCGACGATGACGCGTCCGGCCAGGTCGGTGCCGCGCGCGGCCAGGTACTGGGAGTTGATCTCCAGCCCGAGCGCGGTGATGCCGCCGCCGTCGAGCTCCAGCGAGCGACCGGGACGGCCGACGGCGCCGTCGCGGCGCAGGCCGGTCTCGCGGATGAGGCCGCGGTCGATGAGCTCGGCCGCGAGGCTGGACACGGTCGCCTTGGTGAGCTTGCTGCTGGTGGCGATGTCGGCGCGCGAGACGACCTCGCCGCGCCGCACCTCGTCGAGCACGCGCGCGAGGTTGGCCCGCCGCACCGCGGTCTGGTCGACACCGGCCGACGCGCCGAGCCGCACGGCCTCGCCGCTTCCTCGTTCGGCCACACCCACCTCCAATAAGTACGGCCGCTAAACTAATAGGCGAACCCTCCGATGGCAAGAGCAGCCGCGAAGAAGGCGTTTTGCGTGGTCGTGTCCGATTCGCGCGGTGGAGCCTTCGGCTCGTCCGAACCTCTTAGTTGACCTGGCGAACAAATCCGGTCACCGGATGCGGTGAGATCGTCACGCAGTGCCTCATTCGGGGATCGCCATTGCGCCGAACGGCGTAGTCTCTCGGCTGCCCGTCTCGCTCCCGCCCCCTCGGTGAGGCGGGCACCACTTCGTCCAGGACGCGAACCGGACAGGGTTCGGTTCGCGTCCTGGACAATCCGTTGCCCTGGGCTCGAGAGCGGTGGCAGCATCGTGATCACGCACGATCACCGGATCGCGACCACCAGCGGCGTCCGGAACGACTCGCCGGAGGGGCGATGACCGCGAACCATTCCGCCGACCCGAGCGCGGCCACCGCCACGATCCGGCACGTCGAGATCGGCTGCCGGAACCTGGCGCGCTCCCAGGAGTTCTACACCGGACTTCTGGGATTCACCGAAACCGCAAGGGAATCCGGTGTCAGCTGGCTCGACGCCGGGCCCGCGCGGATCAAGCTCGTCAAGATCGGCGAGGGCGACCTCGGCGGCTGGGCGCCCGACGACCTGCAGTGCGGGATGCGGCACGTGGGCATGAAGGTCGGCGACGTCGACGCCCAGGCAGCCCGGCTCCGCGAAGCCGGCGTCGAGTTCACCGCGCATCCCAAGGACGCCCACGGCAACGTGCGCATCACCTTCTTCACCGACCCCGACGGGACGCTGCTGGAATTCGTCGAGGGCGCCGTGCGCCACGACGAGACCTACTCGCCCGAGCTGGCCGCCGAAGACGTCGCCGCGCACCACAACAGGCCGCGCGAGGCAGGACCGGTCTTCGACCACATCGCCGTCACCGCCCCGGACCTGCAAGAAGCGCTCGACTTCTACGTCCGCACCCTCGGCGCGAAGGTGATCGGCAAGCTCATCCGCTCCGATGACCCGCGCGGGTTCGTCATCACCAACCTGCGACTCGGTGACGCCGTGCTGGAGCTGTTCACCTTCCGCCGCGAGACCGCGCCCAGCCCGTGGTCGGCGGGGCAGTCCCGGCTCGGGCTGCGCGCCGTCGGGCTCGGCGTGACCGAAGCGCGCGGAGCCGTGGGAGCCATGACCGCCGCCGGTGCGGGAGCGGTGCTGCGACCAGGACCGGAGCCGCTGCTCATCGACCCGCACGGCTTGCCGCTGACCATCACCACGCGATGAGCCGCTCGACGAGGAGCGCGCGAGCGGCCCCGCCTGAGCACGGGTCCGGTGTGGACGTCAGGACTTCTCGGTCATCGGGAACGTGATCCCGGTGAGGTGCTCGGAGAGCGTCCACAACCGCTGGGCCGCTTCGGGATCGCTGGCCGCCTGGGTGCGTCCGACCAGGGTGGGGGAGCCGCGCAGCTCGAACGGGCCGTCCGGACCCACGTAGCTGGCGCCCGGGATGTCCTGGGTGGCGGCGAACAGCGTCGGCAGCGCGCCCGCCTGCGCAGTCTGCGCGGCGATGAGGTTGCCGACGGCCATCAACCGGCGCAGCAGCGAATTCCCCGCGTGGCTTTGCAGGTTCGTCGCCGCGTAGCCCGGGTGCGCGGCCGTGGCGCGGACGGCCGAACCCGCCTCCGAGAGCCGGCGCTGCAGCTCCAGGGTGAACAGCAGGTTCGCCAGCTTCGACTGGCCGTAGGCCTTCTGCGGGTCGTAGGCGCCGGTGAAGTTCGGGTCCTCCCAGCGGATTCCCCTCACTGCCCGGTGCATGCTGGACGACAGCGTGACCACCCGGTCGGTGACGTGGTCGATCAGCAGGTTGGTCAGCGCGAAGTGGCCGAGGTGGTTGGTGCCGAACTGGATCTCGAAGCCGTCCCTGGTGAGTCCCTCGGGTGGGAACATGACCCCGGCGTTGTTGATGAGCACGGCGATCTCGCCGTCCCACGCCTCGGCGAACTCGCGCACCGAGGCGAGGTCGCCCAGGTCGAGCCGGCGCACCTCGGCCGAGCCGGGCACGCTCCCCGCGGCCTGCTCACCCTTGGCGACGTTGCGCACGGCGAGCACCACGTGCGCGCCCGCCCGGCCCAGCGCCTGCGCGGTCTCCAGGCCGAGTCCGCTGTTCGCGCCGGTGATGACGGCCGTCTTGCCGGCCAGGTTTGGTAGCTGATCGCTGGTCCATCGCGTCATGACCCCCATCGTGCCACCGATCCTGCGACATGCCGATGACCACGACCGAGAGAAGCAGCCGTGGCCACCGACGTCCCCCTGTCAGCAGGGATCGACCTTCCAGATCTCGAAACCCTCGTCGTTGGGGCTGTCCTCCGGAGCAGTGGACGAGTACTGGTGCTCGCCCGCCGGGCCGTAGAAGTGCGCGACGGCCCCCGGGTACTGCCGGTTGATGAAGGAGCCCAGGGTGTAGCGCAGATCGATAGGCAGATCCGAGCATCCGAAGAAGTCGGTCCGCTGAGCGTCTTCCTCATGTTGTTGCGTACATCGTTTCCCCCAGTTGGTGCTGCCCGGCCACCACCGCGTGAACAGCGGTGGCCGGGCCCTTGTCCTCACATCAGCAGGGGTGCACCCGGCGGGTGTCGAATCCCCTGTCGTCGTCGCTGAACTCGGGTGCGGTCGAGGTGTACTGGACGATCCACTCGCCGTCCGGGTTCGCCGGGTCGGGACCGATGAACTCGGCCACCTGGCCGGTGTACTGGTTGTTGATCCAGGAACCGACCGGCCACGGCGTGTCGTAGACTCCGCACTCGAAGAACTTCACCATCTCGCCGTGCCCGTTGGCCTCGGGCCAGACGCACAGGTAGCCGTCCCCGCATGCTTCGGCCATGGCGCGTTGAGTGGCTTCCTGGTCGGTTTCGGCAGAGGCGAGGCCCATGCTCGATCCGGCCAGCAGCAGGCCTCCGGCCACCGCGAGGGTGGCTTTGAAACTCTTGCTGCGCAGTGCGTTCGTCGACATCTTTCCTCCCAGTTTCAGTGCACACGGGCGTGCGTTCGCACAGGTGTGTCCCGCGGAGTGGTGCTCTGGCCCCCAGTGGCCCGCAGTTCCGGGCCTTGGCATCGCGACACCCATCTCACGTCGCACGCTCGCCCGGGGTTGCCCTCAAGCGGACGAAAGATGCCTGATTTTCGGTGAAGCCGCTCGGCCGAGTCCGCTGGCAGGCCGAGATGACCGCCGGTAACCAGCGCGTCCGTCAGCCAGGCACCACGGTTTCGGCGGTGAACTCCCGTGCGACGGGACCGTGCGCCCGCGCTGTGCGCGCAGCGTGAGAAGTCGAAGGGTCAGCGAAGAACGCTCCTCTGTGGATTGGCGATGGACCCTGCTGCGGGCGCACCGGAGGATTCGAAGCGGCTGGAGGCGTGGATCGTGCTGGCGGACGAGCGGCCCTGGACGAACAGCAGGTCCAGCACCCCGAGCCCTGGGACGAACTCCCCGTGCGGTTGTGCGTAGACAGGGTGCTCGAAGCGCTGTTCGAGCACCGGGACACCGGCTCGGTGGAACGGCGACCAATCGACCTCGTAGGTGCTGCCGCTGCTGGTCAGATGAGCATCACCTCCCGCGGCGCGGACCAGCTCCAGCCACCGTTCCTGCCGGTGCTCGGGAACTGGGGCGTCAAGGTCCGAGGCCCGCACGATCCGGGTTCCGAACCCGAGGTAGCGGCACAGGGCCGAGGTCAGGTCCACGTTGTGCTCCACGAGGTGGTCGTGGTCGCGTTGGTAGACCTCCTGGACCAGGGGGTACAGCTCATCGAAGTGCGGCGTGGATCGGTAGTGGACCTCCAGGTGCTCGAGGTGCCGTCGCCGCCAGGTCTGCCTCGGGTCTATGCGCACGTCGCACAGCACCTGCCGCTCGCCCGTGTGCATGATGGGCACGCTCAGCCAGGAGGTCCCGCCCGAGCGGTTCTTCATCCGCTGGCGCGCGTGGAACTCGCTGCGGGTGTACTGGACCGTGTCGTACACGACGTGGACGTCGCTCGCGGCGATCTTGGCCATCAGCTTCATCCACGGCAGGAAGTTGGGCTGGTGGATCGAAACCGGCGTCATCACAGCATCACCCGCATCGTCGCGTAGCCCTCGGCGCTGTCCGTTGAAATCTCCTTTCCGCGCCAGCGCGCCTGCAACTCCACGCCCTCCGGGCTTCCGTGGTAGAGCGGGTGCCTGGCCTGCGAGGCGTACAGCGAGATCGCCTGCAGTTTGATCTGGAGGAAATCGCTGATGTCCACGAACAGGCTGGGGGTGAAACGCTCGCGCTCAGGTGTCCAGAACTGGCTCGTGTTGTCGTAGCAGAGCACGTGCTGGACGAAGTGCCGGTCGCCCGGTGCGCGCGGCCGGGTGGCGGTCACGCAGGCCCGGAACAGTGCCTCATGATCCTGGTTGTAGCTGATCGCGGGCATCAGCACCATGCTCGGCCGGACGTTGTCGATGGACAGCCTGGCGTCCCGCTCCAACAGCCGGGTGAGTTCCCGGCGCGGCACGGTGTCGAGTGCCATGTGCTCGTCGGGCCCGCTGAACAGCACCTCCCAGTCGTCGACCTTGAGCAGTTCGGCGACCGATTGGAACTCCGAGATGCGCGTGTCGGCGGTGACCAGCCGCAGTCCGGACGCCTGTTCACCGCCGTACTGTTCGATGGAGGCCACTGAGGCGACCACGATGTAGACCTCGCCCCCGAGCGATTTGATTCTGGCGATCGATCCCGCGCAGCCGTAGGTTTCGTCGTCGGCGTGCGGGGCGATCACCAGAACGCGTTGATGAGCCAGGAATTCGTCCCCTATGCGGCAGTCCATCTCGTTGCTCCCCTCGTGACTGATGGTGTGTCCAAGTGCAGGCTCGTTCCCAACCTGCGTCGAGTTCTTCCCAGGCCCAGGCGCTTCCGCACCGTCGTTCCACAGGCGTACCGCGCGCAGCCGATGTCCCGGGCGAGCTGCAGGTTGACGGCGGTGCTTCGGGTGCCCTCGAACCACTCGACGTGGTCCACCACGCGACCACGCCCTGCTGGTTGGCGACCCACGCCGTTCCGCTGTCGGAGTCCCCCACCGCGCCCACGGCGCGGTCGTCCGGTGAGCGAGTGCCCTCGCTGTGGCCGTCGTTCTCGGTCTTGGCCGCTACCGTGACCGACAGTCGAAAACCTCCCGAAGAGGAGGCCCGGAATCCGATTGTGAAACCCTTTGCGCTGCTCGTGCTCGACATTGTCGAGAGCCGGGACTTTATGCCCTTCCGAAATCAAGAAACGGGTGAGGAGTGAGTTGATGAATCCGGCGCGACAGGTTATCAAGAAACACATCACCGCCCCGGCTCTTCGAGGTGGATCGAGTCTGGTCCGGATTTGGCTGGACGCTCGCATGTGTGTCCCTGAGCTGCGAAAACGAGGGTTCTTTTGCACCTTCGCGCGGTGTGCGGCCTGGGCTTCGAGGTGCTCTTCGAATGGTGTCGATGAAAACACTGTGCACCACGATGTGGCAGTTGAATCTCAGTGAAAAAAATGAGTACCCGAACGGGTGAAAAGTACTTGTCTGATTCGGGTTCGCCGTTGTCGCATGGCGGGAGTGGCTCGTGGGAATTCAACAGGAATGAGGTAAGGCCGGTGGAATGGGTGCTGCTGTTCCTCGTGTTCGGGATCAACGTTCCGGTGTGGACGATGATCGCGATCCTCCGCGGTATCGGCGAAAGCCGCATGCCTGCCCCGGGGGAAACCGCCGCGCCCGCGAACCGGATGCGTCCTGACGAGGTCGCCATCGTCATTCCCGCGCACGACGAGGAGGGCGGCATAGCCAAGTCCATCACCTCGGCGCTTCGGATAGTCCCCGCCGCCAACGTTCACGTCCTCGCGGACGGGTGCCGGGACCGCACGGCCGAGATAGCCGCCGGGTTCGGCGTCCGCGTGCTGGATCTCAGTCCAGGGCGTGGCAAGGCCGGCGCCATCGAGGCGGCCATCGGTCACTTCGACATCACCCATCGGTTCGGTGCGTTGCTGATCGTCGACGCCGACACGGAAGTCGATCCCGACTACCTCACCAACGGGCTGCCCATGCTGGACGATCCGCGCTACGCCGCCGTTGCCGGCTACGTCCGAACCCCCTGGACACCGCAGGCGCATACCTTCATCGGCCGATTGCTGATCTCCTACCGCAGTCGCCTGTGGACCATCATGCAATGGATGCGCTACGGCCAGTCCTGGCGATACATCAACGTGACGCCCATCGTCCCCGGCTTCGCCGGCATGTACCGGACCTCGGTGCTACCGCGGATGGACATCAACCCTCCCGGCTTGATCATCGAGGATTTCAACATGACCTTCGAGCTGCACCACAAACGGCTCGGCAAGATCGCCTTCTCGCCCTCGGTGCAGGCGTGGACAGAGGATCCCGACAACCTCCGCGACTACTACCAGCAGGTGCGACGATGGGCGCTGGGGCTGTGGCAGACGCTGCGCAGGCACGGCGCTTGGTTCGGGCGCTTCTGGTTCGCAACTGCTGTTTTCATGCTGGAGGTCGTCTCGTCGAGCCTGATCATCCTGGGGTTGGTAGTCGTCGGCGCGCTGATGGCGCTGGGGCCGCTGACCGGCGGTTGGGTGCTCGACTGGCCGGTGTACCGGGAGGTCCACTCGGCGTTGGAACCGTGGTTGTCCGCGTACAACGTGGTGTTCTTTCTGTTCTTGCCCGATTACCTGATCACCTGCGTGGTGGCGGTGTTGCGCCGCCGCCCGAGTCTTCTCGTCTACGGTTTCGGTTTCCTGCTGGTGCGGTTCATCGACGCCGCCGCCACGATGTGGACCTTGTACAGGGTGTGGCGCGCGAATTCCAGCGGGAGGTGGACGAGCCCGCGGCGGTTGCCGCCGGTGCTGCCACCGCGCGGCCAGGCCGAGGCGCCGCTGGCGTCCGAGATGTCGTCACCCGCTCAAGCCCGGTGGGTGGTTCTGCGGGACGCGATGGTGGTGCTGCCGGTAGCCGCGGTGGTGGGGCTGGCGCTGGCGGATGTGCTCAGCGCGGTCTTGGTCGCCGTCCTGCTCGTCGCGGCTGCCGTTGTCACCATTTCGTGGCGGCGTCGTCCGAGGCGGGAGGTTGCGGCCGTCGGTTCCGCCACCGGCGACCGGCCGCCCGGACGCGTTTGACCTCGTCGGCGTCGTAGAGGTTGGCCAGGGCCCCGCGTCCTGCGGGGCGCCGCGCGACCGGGGTGATCTCGTGCCGGGCCAGCCAGGCGTTGACCGAACCCACCCGGATCCCGAGGTAGGCGGCGACGTCGTGGCGGTCCCACTGCTGTCGGCCCATGTGGACCTCCTCGTGCGGGACCGGTCGCGGCAGCGCTGACCGAGTGCGAACCACAGCAGGCCGCCGACATCGACACCTCGATTGTGTGCCGCTTCGTCCGGCGAAAGCCGGGGCATAAGTCCCGAATCGGGGCTTTTCGGGTCTTTGTCCCCTACGGCCGCGCACCACGCTGGTGCACCGTCATCGCTAGGTCCGGTCGGTGCGGCCAACGCGCCGGCGAGCACCACACCCGGTGGCGTACAAGGTGAATGACCGACGGAACAGCGAATCCGCCTGCGCCCCCGAAAGACTAACATGACGTGAGAACGCATCGAGGAGCCCCCAGCGATGAGCACAGCGAACATGCATGGGGTATGGCCGAATTCAGAGGTGCGGACGCAGTCGGTGTCCCCGTCCCCGCGCACATCCATCAACGCAGTGGTCGTAGGTCTGGGCTACGTCGGCTTGCCGACCGCACTGTCGCTCGCCGATGCCGGAATCGCCGTGACCGGCGTCGACATCGACGAGTCCCGATTGCTGGCGATCAAGGCCGAGCAGGTCGACCTCGCCGAAGCCGACCACGAACGGCTGACACGATCTCTGTCCAACGGCCTGCTGACGGTGACCACCAACGCGGCAGCGGTCGCCGAGGCTGACGTGGTGCTGATCTCGGTGCCCACACCGGTCGACGCCCATCTGGTGCCCGACATGCGAGCGCTGACCGCAGCCTGCGCATCGGTGGTGGCCAACGCACGCGAGGGGCAGACGATCGTGCTGACCTCCACCACCTACGTGGGCTGCACGCGCGACCTCATCGCCGAACCGCTGCGGCACCGCAACGGGTGGATCGCGGGGGAGGACGTCTACGTCGCCTTCAGCCCCGAGCGCATCGACCCCGGCGTCGCCCGCCACGACCGGAGCGCGACCCCGCGCATCGTCGGAGGCGTGAGCGCCGAATGCGGGCGCAGGGCGCAGGAGGCGCTGGCGAGCACGGCGGCCTCGGTGCACGCGGTCTCCTCGTCGGAGTCGGCGGAGCTGACCAAGCTGCTGGAGAACAGCTTCCGGGCGGTCAACATCGCGATGATCAACGAGTTCGCCGACAGCTGCCGAGCCTTCGACGTCGATCCGATCGAGGTCATCGAGGCCGCCGCCACCAAGCCGTACGGGTTCATGCCGTTCCACCCCGGCCCTGGAGTCGGCGGGCACTGCATCCCCTGCGACACGCACTACCTGCTGTGGCAGCTGCGCGCCCAACGCCTGCCGGCCCCGCTGATGAACGCCGCGATGGGGTCGATCGCGGCCCGGCCGCGCAGGGTCGTCGACCGCGCCAGGCAGCTGCTCGCCGATCACGCGAAGCGCGTCACGGGAGCTCGTGTCCTGGTGCTCGGTGTGGCCTACAAGCCTGGCGTCGCCGACGTCCGAGAGTCGCCGGCCCTGGAGATCATGGCCGAACTGGCGGGCCTCGGAGTCGACGTCTCCTACGCCGACCCGCACGTCCCCACCCTCCGCCTGGGTGAAACCGCGTTGCAGTCGAGTGACCAGGTGGAGTCGCAGGAGTGGGACCTCGTCATCGTGCACACGATGCATCCCGAGTGCGACCCGGGCTGGTTGGGCGGCCAGAACGCGGTCCTGGACACCACCTACCGGCTCAGCCCGGAGCTGCGCTGCGCGCACCTGTAGAACCACCCGACCTGCGGCGTCCTGGGATGCGGACACGGTCGCTGAGGTGGGAGCGCGGGCCCATGCTGGAACGACCGAACGCCATCTCCCGAGGAGGACGAGATGAGCCATGCCGCGGTCGATCCGACCTTCTACCGCAGTCCCGCCGACGCGATCGCCGCACCACCGGAGAAGTTGGCCTACGTGGTCACCTTCGACCGCGCGGCCGAACGCCCCGATGCCCTCGCTGTCGTGGACACCGACCCGGAATCGGCCCAGAACGGGCAGATCGTGGGATGGGCGGAGCTGCCGACCAAGGGCGACGAGCTCCACCACTTCGGGTGGAACGCGTGCAGCAGCGCCTTCGCCCACGCCGGTCACCACACCGACGGCCTGCAACGCCGGTACCTGCTGCTGCCCGGCCTGCGCTCCTCGAACCTGCACGTCTACGACACCCACCCGGACCCGAGGCAGCCGCGTCTGGTTCGCACCATCAGCGCCGACGAGCTCGCCACCCGCGCCGGGTACTCCCGTCCGCACACGCTGCACTGCGGCCCCGACGGCATCTACCTGTCCTGCCTGGGCTCCGCCGACGGCAATGGTGGGCCGGGCGGGATCGCGGTGCTCGACCACGACACCTTCGAGGTCGTGCGTGCGTGGGAGACCGATCGGGGCCCGCAGCAGCTCGCCTACGACGCCTGGTGGCACCTCAACCAGAACACCCTGATCACCAGCGAGTGGGGCACGCCCTCGATGGTCGAGGACGGCGTCGTGCCCGAACTGCTGCTCGCCAACGAGTACGGCCACGCCCTGCACTTCTGGGACCTGGCCGAGGGCAAGCACCTGCAGCGGGTGGACCTCGGCGCCGAACAGCAGATGGTGCTGGAGCTGCGACCCTCGCACGACCCGAACGCCACCTGGGGATTCGCCGGCGTGGTGATCAGCACCGAAGACCTGTCCGCCTCGGTGTGGCGCTGGCGGCGCGACGGCGATCAGTGGACGGCGGACAAGGTCATCACCATCCCCGCCGAACCCGCCGACGCCGAACTCCTGCCTCCCGCGCTCAAGCCCTTCGGCGCCGTCCCGCCGCTGGTCACCGACATCAACCTCTCCGTCGACGACCGCTTCCTCTACGTCTCGTGCTGGGGGACCGGCGAGCTCAAGCAGTACGACGTCAGCGATCCCGCCGCGCCTCGCGAAGCCGGGTCGGTCCGGCTCGGCGGCATCGTCGGCCGGGTCCCGCACCCGTTGGCACCCGACCGGCCGCTGGCGGGCGGGCCGCAGATGGTCGAGGTCAGCCGGGACGGGACGCGGATCTACCTGACGAACTCGCTCTACGGGTCGTGGGACGACCAGTTCTACCCCGATGGCGTCGGCGCGTGGATGGCCAAGCTCACCACCGACCCGCACCGCGGCGGCCTGACCGTCGACGAGGGCTTCTTCCTCCACGGCGAGGACTTCCGAGGTCGCCGGGCCCACCAGGTCCGACTCCAAGGAGGGGACGCCTCGTCGGACTCCTACTGCTACGCGGGGTTCTGAAACGCGACGAGGGGACGTGAGCAGAGCTCACGTCCCCTCGAACGAGTGATGACTGTCAGCGACCGCGGGTCGACGGACGGGCCGACGGGGTCGCCGAGACGTCGCGGATCTCGTGGCTGCCGTCCGCGCGGCCGATTACGACCTCCGCGGCGATGCCGGTGAACAGGCCGTTCTCCACCACACCGGGGATCCAGTTGAGCTGCGAGTCCAGCGCGATCGGGTCCTTGATCGCCTCGACGTGGGCGTCGACGATGAAGTTGCCGCTGTCGGTGACCAGCGGGCCGCCGTCCTTCTCGCGACGGGTCAGCTTCACGCCGGGCTGGCCGAGCTCGTCGAGCAGCGCGCTGATGGCGCGCTCGGTGGCCTGCCACTCGTACTGCACGACCTCGATGGGCAGCGGGAACTTTCCGAGCTGGTCGACGACCTTGCCTTCGTCGACCACGCACACCATCTTGTCCGAGGTGTCGGCGATGATGCGCTCCCACAGCAGGCAGGCGCCGCCGCCCTTGATCATGTGGCCCGCGGGGTCGATCTCGTCGGCGCCGTCGACCGTGAGGTCCAGCCGGCCGACCTCGGCGAGCGTGGTCAGCGGCACGCCGACCTCGAGCGCCAGGTCACGAGTGCCGGTCGAGGTGGGCACGCCCACCACGTTGAGTCCGTTCGACACGGCCTCGCCCAGCGCGCGGACGAACCAGTGCGAGGTCGTGCCCGAGCCCAGGCCGAGCTTCATGCCGTCGCGGATGTAGGCGTCGATGACGGCCGTACCCGCGGCCCACTTCGCGCGGTCCTGCTCGTTACTCGGTTGCATCGGTCGTAAGTCTCCTGTGGACGCTCCAGCGGATCACCGCCCGGCGGGCCGGCCGGTGGGTTCGCCAGTCACGGTACATGCGCTGGTCGCGGGCGGTCGCGGGGTCGCGCCTGTCGGCCCTTCCCGCGCGTCGCCGGGGCCGCGACGGACCCCGTCGCGGACTTCGGAATCGATCTGGAAACCCCCGCCCATCGGGTGACGGTGGCGGGGTCCGGTCATGATGTTGCCGGTGCAATGAACCTGCGGGTCAGCGCCGTTCCGGGGCAACCTGAAGCATGCTCGCGATCTTGCCGGGATCTCCGCGTTCGGTAGGCTCCGCCCACCTCGGCGGGCGCCTCGAACGGCCGGTGTCCGATTCGGAGGGAGCGATCGCGAAAGCGACTACGTCGCGCGGTTTTTCGGAAGCCGCCGCAGATGTGTTCTGTGCCACCGCTGTCGTCCGATGTCGTGCCTGTTGCGCGATCACCAGGATCGGATCGAGTTGCTGATTCCCTTTCGGGCCCAACAATGGTCCCGGTGGGGGTAATCCGGTAGCGGGGCGCCCCAGGGGGAAATTGAGTGGAAGGACGCCTGAGCTATGCCCTTCTATTCGACGATGGCCGAGACCGACATCGAGTGCCCGGCCATGGACGTCTACAGCTACATCACCGATCCGGCGAACTGGGAAAACGGCCGGCCGGTCACCGATCCAGGTTGGACGCTCGTGCCCCGGGGCAGGCAGCCCGCCGGCACGACGTGGCGGGAGCAGCAAGGCGAGGACTGGGCCATACTGGAGGCCGAACCGGGCCGCCGCTGGATCGTCCGGTCCCGAGGCGCCGATGACGCGTCCTCGGTGACCATCACCTACAGCTTCTCCGAGGTCGAGGGCATGACCCACCTCTTCCGGCACATGGAGATCGAGGTGTCCACCCGTGCGGCGATCAGCGAGCACGCGCGCGCCGCGTTCACCTGCTCGAAGCCCGGCAAGGACGTGGTGACCGTCATCAAGCGCGTGCTGGAGGCCTCTCGCCAGGCCGTCGTCCCGCAGGTGGCGGTGCCCGTCTCGATCTCGCGGACCGACTGACGGCCCCTCGTCGTGCAGTAGTTGACAACCAGGGTTTCATCACGCAACCCTACTGGTCAACGCCGCACGACGAGGAGGTCGCCGAGCATGGAGTGGACGGGCGCGCGCTACGCCGACGGGCCGACGGTCGAGGTCGAGACCTGGATCGACTCCCCACCCGAACGCGTGTGGGAACTGGTCACCGACATGCAGCTGATCGCCCGCATCAGCGATGAGCTGCAGGAAGTGCAGTGGCTCGACGGCGCCCAGGGGCCATCGCTCGGCGCCCGGTTCACCGGCCGCAACCGCCACGACGCGCTGGGGGAGTGGACCACCACCTCGCACGTCGTCGAGTTCGAACCCCAGCGGGTCTTCGGCTGGGCCGTGCGGGACCCCGAGAACCCCATGGCTTCCTGGCGGTTCGCCCTGCGTCCCGCCGACGGCGGCACGCAGCTGAGCCAGTGGGTCCGGATGGGCCCGGCGCCCTCCGGTCTGAGCCTGGCCATCGAACGCATGCCGGAGAAGGAGCAGAAGATCGTCTTCGTCCGGCTGCGGGACTTCGAACGCGGCATGACCGCCAACCTCGCCGGGATCAAGGAACTCGCCGAGGCCGGCGCCTGATGCGCACCGCCACCACCATCGAGGGCAGCGGCGGCGACTGGCGCGAGATCGTCGAGTACGTCCGCGAAGCCGAGAAGCTCGGCCTGGACATGTGCTGGGTTGCCGAGGCCTGGGGTTCCGACGCCCCCTCCACGCTCGGCTACCTCGCCGCCCGCACCGACACGATCCTGCTCGGCTCCGGGATCATGCAGCTGGGCACGCGCACCCCGGTCGCGATCGGCCAGGCCGCGATGACGCTCGCGCACCTGTCCGGAGGTCGCTTCCACCTCGGCCTCGGCGCCTCCGGCCCGCAGGTGATCGAGGGGCTGCACGGCGTGGACTTCGCCCGCCCGCTGGGCCGGATGCGCGAGACCGCGCAGGTCCTGCGGCAGGTCTTCAGCGGCGAGAAGATCTCCCACAGCGGCGAGCACTTCACCATCCCGCGGCCCGGCGAGTCCCGGCCGATGCGGGTGTCGATCCCGCCGGTCGACGTCCCCATCCACCTCGCCACGCTGTCGCCGAAGATGCTCGAGCTCACCGGCGAGATCGCCGACGGCTGGCTGGGCACCAGCTTCGTCCCGGAAGGCGCCGACGCCTACTTCGAACACCTCGACAGCGGCCTGGCCAGGGCCGGACGCACCCGGGCCGAGCTGGACATCTGCCAGGGCGCCGAGGTCGCCTTCGTCGACGACCCCGACGAGCTGAGCGGCGTGCTGGCGAGCCGGAAGAAGGAACTGGCGTTCTCGCTGGGAGGCATGGGCTCGGCCAAGACGAACTTCTACAACCGCGCCTACTCCCGCCAGGGCTGGCAGGACCCCGCCGCGGCGGTTCGCGAGCGCTGGCAGGCCGGCGACCGCGAGGGCGCCGCCGCGCTGGTCACCGACGAGATGGTGCTGGCCACCACGCTGATCGGCACCGAGGACATGGTCCGCGAGCGGCTGCGGGTCTGGCGCGACACCGGCGTGAACACCGTCCGCTTCTACCCCGCGGGCGACACCCTGGACCAGCGGCTCACCACCCTGGGGCGAGCGCTGGACCTGGTCCGGGATCTGTGACCGCTCAGCCGAAGCGGGCCCGCACATCGGGCCGCTCCGCCAACCGGGAGGGATAGCCGGGGCCGAGGTGGGACGTGGTGTCCTCGGCCCGCAGCGGCTCGCGGCAGGCCGCGCAGACCACCTCGGCGTGGGTGTCGTGGTCGCACGTGCGGTGGTGCAGCACCACCGGCGCGCCCTCCTCGCCGGACAGCCAGCGGTCGCCCCAGCGCGCCATGGCCGCCAGCACGCCGTAGAAGTCGCGGCCCTTGTCGGTGAGGACGTAGTCGTAGCGCGGCGGATCGTCCTGGTAGGCCCGCTTGTCGAACAGGCCTTCGTCGACGAGCCTGCGCAGTCGTTCGGCCAGGGTGTTGCGGGCGATGCCCAGCGAGGCCTGGAAGTCGTCGAAGCGCCGGACGCCGTAGAACGCCTCCCGCAGCACCAGCGGGGTCCACTGGTCGCCCAGCAGGTCCAAGGCGCGCGCGATCGAACAGGGCCAGTGAGCCAGGGACGTCCGCCGCATGCGCTCGAGGATATACGGGTCGCGCCGCGCGACCGCCTCATTCGATCCTCATGCGCCGGTCGGCGAGGTCGATGGTCCCGGCCAGGTCCTCGATCGGCGCCGGCCGGCCCAGGTAGTAGCCCTGCGCCTGGTCGCAGCCCAGCCGCCGCAGCACCTCCAGCTGCTCGGCGGTCTCCACGCCTTCGGCGATCACCGCGAGATCGACCGCGTGGGCCATCGCCATGATGCTGTTGACCAGGGCCTCGGCGTCGTGGGAGCGGGCGATGCCGTCGATGAACGACCGGTCGATCTTCAGCGAGTCCAGCGGCAGCCGCAGCAGCTGCGCCAGCGACGAGTAGCCGGTCCCGAAGTCGTCGATGGCCAGCCTGATCCCGTACCGGCGCAGCTCCCGCAGCATCCGGGTGGCGGTGACCGGGTCGTGCATGAGCGCGCTCTCGGTCAGCTCCAGCGACAACGACTTCGCGGACAACCCCGACTTGCGCAGCGCCTCGTCCACTGCCTCCGGAAGACCCGGGTCCTCCAGCTGGCGCACGGACAGGTTGGCCTTCACCCGCAGGTCGAGGCCGTAGCGCGTGCGGAACTCGGCCACCTGCTCGATCGCGGTGGACAGCGCCCAGGACCCGATGTGGTGGATCAGATCGCTCTCCTCGGCCATCGAGATGAACTCGTCCGGGGAGATCTGCCCGTGCACCGGGTGGGTCCAGCGCAGCAGCGCCTCGACACCGCCGACGCGGTTGGCGTGCAGGTTCACGATGGGCTGGTAGGCCAGCCAGAGCTCGCCGCGGTCGACCGCCGAGCGCAGGTCCTGCTCCAGCTCCAGGTAGCGCTGCAGGCGCTCGCGCAGCTGGACGTCGAAGAACGCCGCCCGCCCGCGGCCGCGCGTCTTCGCCTCGTACATGGCCACGTCGGCATCGCGCAGCACGTCCTCGGCGGTGCGCGGGTCGTCGGGCGGGACGAGCACGATCCCGATGCTGGCGTCGACGTGCAGCTGCCTGCCCTCGACGGTGATCGGCTCGGTGAGCCGCCGCCGGATCGCATCGGCCAGGGCGCCCAAGGAGGAGCCGCCGTCCTCGTCGTGCACCAGCACCACGAACTCGTCGCCACCGTGCCTGCCGACCTGCTCGGCGGAGTGCATCACGGCGCGGAGGCGCTCACCGGTCACGCGCAGGACCTCGTCACCGACGACGTGGCCCAGCGAATCGTTGATGATCTTGAACTTGTCCAGGTCGATGAACATCACGCCGGTCGTGACAGTGCGGTCGGGCTCGCGCATCGCCGCCTGCAACCTGCGCAGCACCATCGTCCGGTTCGCCAGCCCGGTCAGCGGGTCGTGGGTGGCCTCCCGCTCCAGCCGCTTGCGGAACGCGCGCGGCTCGGTGATGTCGGTGAACGACACCAGCGTGCGGTGCGGCGGCGAGTCGTCCGCGGTCAGCGACCGCGCCGAGATCGCCAGCCACACGCTGCTGCCGTCGGAGCGCTCGAAGCGCGCCACGCGCCGGTTCTCCGGCTCACCGGTGAGCCGCGTGCGCAGGGACGGCGCCTGCGGGAGCCGGTTGTCGTCCTCGTCGAAGGTCACCCACGACTCCGGGCGGGTGCCCACGATGTCCTCCTCCTGGGCGCCGAGGATGGACGTGGCCGCCGGGTTGGCCATCACGACCTTGCCGCCCTCGTCGATGACCAGCACGCCCTCGTCGAGCAGGCTGACCACCGTCGCGTAGCGCTTCTCGGCCCGGCGCCGCGCAGTCTCGTCGGTGCACACCAGCACGTAGCCGTCGCTCATCTCCGCCGCCGAGATCCGCACCTGCACCGGTGACCCGTCGGCGTGCCGGTGCTTGGCCTCGACGGTGCCGCCCACGGTCAGCAGCGCGGCCGGGTCGATCGCGGTGCCCACGACCTCGGAAACCTCTCGCCCGCGCGCCTGCGCCGAGGAGTAGCCGTAGATCGTCTCGGCGGCCGGGTTCCAGCTGGTCACCACGCCCTGCCTGGTGGTGGCGATGATGGCGTTGCTGACGTTCTCGACCAGCGCGGCCTGGTAGCGCAGCGCGGCCTCGGCCTCCCGCTGCGCGGTGACGTCGCGCAGGATCACCTGGAACGCCGGGCGACCGTGCCAGCTGGTGCGCACCGCGATCGACTCGACAAGCATCCGCGACCCGTCGACCCGGATCATCTCCGCCTCGGCGGGCTCCGTGGTCGTCCCCGGATCGTTGGCCACCGACAGCCGCGAGAACAACTCCGCCCGCGCGTGCTCGGCGACGAACTCGGTGATGGGATGCCCGACGATCTCGTCGGGGGAGGACGCGTTCATCATCCGCATCCCGGCGGGGTTGACGTAGACGGTGACGCCGTCCTGGTGCACGCACACCGCGTCCGGGTTCAGCTCGATCAGCCGGCGGTAGCGGTCGGCGATGTCGGTGTCGTGGCTCTCCTCGCTCAGCGGGTAGGCCACGTCCACCGCGATCCCGACCAGGCACCGCTCGGGACCGTGCAGCGTGGTGCAGCAGCGGAGGAAGATCGCACGCCGCTCCCCGGACGGCGTCTCGAACGGCTCCTCGACGGACTGCGAACCGTCCGCCTGCCTGGTCTCGGCGGAATGCACCAGCGGCGCGATGAGCTCCCGCAGCCTGCGCGTGAGCTCAGCAGGATCACCCTCGTCGACCTGCAGCAGGCTCGCCATCCCCGCCGACCAGCGCAGGTCGCCGTCGGCGAACCGGTAGCTCCAGGCGGCGGCCCGGTTGACCTCGCAGGCCAGGTCGCGGAGCTCCTCGTCCAGCCCGGACGCCCTGTCCAGCCGGTCGCTCTCAGTCATGGCCCTCCGCTCCCGAGGCGGACGTCGACCACCACACCCCGCCGGCCCCGTGCCGGCGGACCCCGGACGCCCGCCCAATGCTGGGCGGGCGGGACGACGCGTTCAGCGGTGCTGTGCCGCGGCGCGGGGAGCCGGCGCGAACCTCTCGATGTCCACGGGGGAACCGACGTCGGTCAGCCGGACGGCCACCTGTTCGTTGTCGATGGTGAAGGCTTCGTAGGAGAACTTCCAACCGGTCGCGTCGACGTGCTCTCCCCAGGCGCGGTACTCGCCGAACTGCCAGCCCGGGTAGTTGAAGAACTCGTCGAACACCACGATGCTGCCAGGCCGCAGGCGCGGGCCGACGAGCTCCAGCACGGTCTTGGTGGAGGAGTAGATGTCGCAGTCGACGTGCAGGAACGCCACCGGGCCCGAGTGGGTCTCCAGGAACTTCGGCAGCGTGTCGTCGAACCAGCCGACCACCAGCTCCGCGCCCTCGACCACAGGTGGGCCGTCGGGGAGCATCTCGCCGCCGAAGGTGCCCTCCGGGAACCCGGCCCGCCAGTGCTCCGGCAGGCCCTCGAACGAGTCGAAGCCGTAGACGTCGACGCCCTTGCGGGAGCGGGCGATCTCGGTGAGTGTCTTGCCGGAGTAGACGCCGAACTCCAGCGCCATGCCCTCGGCCGGGGCCAGCGATAGCGCGTGGTTGAGGGTGGCGATGGGGTTGGGAAGCATCCGCGCCGAGGCCATCTCCTGGTGCACGAGCCGCGCGGTGGAGACCGCGGCGTCGCGCTCACCGGCGGCGAACAGGTCGCGGCGGGACCGCATCTCGAAGTCGCGGGTGGCGCTGACGGCGCGGTCGATCTCCGGGCGGATCACGCCCGCGACGGCCTCGGAGACCGCTCGCTGCAACTTCTCCCGTGCGGCGGCCCGCACGGGGGTGAGAACGCGGGACAGCATGTTCACGATCTACTCCTCGGAAGCGTTGGTTTCGTCGAGCTGGAACAGGCGTGTCCAGTTCTCCCTGTTGGTGAGCGAGCGGTGGCCTTCACGCCACGTACCGCGCGCCCGGTCCCCCTCGCGGTGCAGCCGCAACGCCGTGCGCAGCACCTTCGCGCCGATGCGGCGCAGCTCGTCGCGATCGACCCTGCGGACCGACACCGACTCCTGGGAGGCGTCGGTGACCACCGCGGTCTCGAAGAGCCCGACGTGCCACCAGTGGGCGTCGCCGGACGAGATGGACGCCGAACCGCCGACCTTGCCCAGCAGGTGCCAGACCAGGCGCTTGGCCAGCACGAGCCTGCGCCAGGCCGGGTCCGGGCCTGCCTTGGCGATCGGCCGGGACGCGCCGGTCAGGCCGGGTACCTGCGAAGCCTTGTGCCGCGCGGTCTCGCCGTGCGGGGCGCGGATCCTCGCGATCCGCGCGATCGTCGATGCGTCGCCGTCGCGCAGCACGTCCGGACCGGCGAGGAAGTCCTCCACCGCCGCGATGAGCACCTCGGCTTGGCCGTAGCGCATCGACACCAGGCATTCGGCGGCCCAGCGGAGGAAGACCTTCGCGCTGGCGGTCCCGTCGAAGTCACCGTGCAACGCGTCGATGATCAGCGCGTTGCGCAAGGTGAAGTAGCGGACCCAGCTGTCCTCGTCCTTCCAGTCGAAGTCGGCGTGCCACACCGCCGCCCCGGGCAGCGTGACCGTCGCGTGCCCGCGGCCGCGGATGCGGTAGCCGAACTCCACGTCGTCCCACTGGAAGAACATCGGGATGGGGTAGCCGGCGTCGCGCACGATCTCCGAGGGCAGCAGGCAGCACCACCAGGCGTTGTAGTCGGCGTCGACCCGCCGCTCCTGCAGCTCCTCGGTGAGATCCGCGCGGTCGAGACCGCCGTCGACGGCCAGGCCGGGTTCGATGGTGGTGAAGCGGGCGTGCTCGGCGGAGACGTGGATCCGGTACGGGTGCAGCAGCTGCAGCATCTGCGAGCCGACGACGATCGGCTCGACGGCGGAGTTGGCGAACGTCGTCATCCGCACGACCGTGTCCGGTTCCAGGAGGATGTCGTCATCCATGAACAGCGCGTTGGCAACGGTCTCGTCGTCGGCGAGCGTCTCGTGGAGTCCGCGGGTGAAACCGCCTGCGCCACCGAGGTTCCGCTGGCGCCGGTAGCGCAGCAGCCCGCCGAACATCTCCTGGACGGACTCGAAGGACTCTCGGGATTCGAGGGTGTCGTCACCCTGGTCGATCACGTAGACCGCCGACAGCGCGCTCATCGCCGCCGGGTCGGCCGCCAGCGCGCGCAGCGTGTTCAGGCAGTCGTCGGGGCGGTTGTGGGTGCACAGCACCGCGGAGGTGGGGCGGCTGCGCGGCGGGTTCGGCACGAACCACGCGACGTCGGCGACCTGCAGCGAGTCGGCCTCGGTGATGAGTTCGAGCCAGATCGCACCGCCGTCGACGAACTTGCCGATGTCCACGGTCCAGCACACCTGGGCCTCGGTGGTCCTTCCCGCGACCCGCTCGGTGTTCAGCGTGCGGGCTCCACCTCGCGAGTCCGACGCCATCACGCGCACGATCCCGGCACCGCTGACGCTCGCGCGGACGGTCACCTCGGCGGCGGAGGTCCAGCGCTGCCAGTAGCTGGCGGGGAAGCGCCCGAAGTAGGTCGAGGTGGACACCGCGCTGTGCGGGTGGACCGTCACCGCGTTGCGGTGTCGGGTGGCGGCACCGTCCTCGATCTTGGCGTAGAGATCAACGGGCAGGCTTGCGAACGGAGGCGTGAAGAACGTCCGCATGGCCATGGCCGGGCCGGGATTTCCTCGTCGGGGTTCGTCCTGACGTTCGGCTTGGAGAGTCTCGTTCTCGTCCACTTCACGGAAGCCGCCAACAAGTGTCATGAGCTCCGCATTCTTTAGCTTTGATCTCAACGGTGTGTCGCTCGTGTCTATCGCGCCCGCGCGCGCAGCGCAGAAGGCGCGAGGGCCGGCCCGACGAACATCACCTGTTTCGGTGATGTTCGGGGAGGCGGGGCTCCGACCTGGCAGCTTGACAAAGTCCCCGGGCGTCACCAGAATTTTGGGCACGCCGGGTTCGACCGACTCGATGCGCTCCGATCAGGAGCGCGACCGCTGGCTGAGAGGCGCTGCAACGGACTTCACGTCCGCCACGCTCGGCCGGCGGGGTAAAGGGACAGCACGGTAAGGGCGCCTCCTGACGGAGGTGCCTTTTTTGATGTCGCGAGAGGGATCACGGCCGACGGCCGACGATGCCGGGTCGTGCTGAGCTGAATCTTCGCCGACCCGTGCGATCGCCATCCGGCACCTCCGCCGAAGCAGTCCAATTCGGACTCGATCGTCGATGAATCTTTGCACCCGAGAGGAAGTCATGAGCGTCAAGTTGCAGAAGGTCAACGGCCTGGAGTTCGCCGTGAAGGATCTGGGTTTGGCCGAGGCGGGTCGGCACCAGATTCGGTTGGCCGAGCACGAGATGCCGGGTCTGATGGCC